>NZ_JAKRFW010000049.1:0-37160 GCF_022347905.1 Pseudoalteromonas sp. Of11M-6
TACGCACCAATAGCTGGCTATTGGAAGTGAATTCAACGCAGTTAGCGCTAAAACTGGCTGCTAGAAAGGCATTAATTATCCGCAGCTCAGGTTATTTAGCACACCAAAGCAAAAAATCAGTTAATTTAGCTAATTTGAACTTAAAGGAAACACCAGTAATAAAAGCAGAGTAAAGTGCAAGTACTTTGCTCTGCTGCTGTTGACTAGCTTACTGCTCTAGATAACAAATAACCGCTGCTTGCTTAGGGTTGCTTTGTGTATCTTCAATCAGATAGCTCGCTTTTTTACTGTTTTGGCATAAACACATGTCATAATGACTGATCATGTAAGCATTACCTACAGCATCTTCATCCGTTTTTTGGATGCTACAGGTAGGCTCTCTCCAAATTGGATCCCAGCCGCTTTGGCCAATGGCAACAATTTTAATGTTTTGTTGAGTAACGAGTGCTTTCGCCTCTTCTACTTCTTGAGCAGATACAGACAATGCGGTGAATGCAACGAGTGCGGTGATTAGCTTTTTCATTTTTCATCCTTAATTTAAGTCAGCGCTATAGATAAAAACAGCAAAATACTGTAACAGTAATCAAAATATTGAATAAAAGCTCTATAGCGCTCGCTATTTTATTCATTAAATATGACAACTCAAGAATAAATTCATTAAATTTATAAAAACAATTTAAACCTTAAAACTTCATCATAAAAAATCTTGCCCACATACGTATACCCACACCTTTTAGGTCTCTTACATTTAGAATAAATAGAAATATAAAACACAGCTAAAATAACAAAAATGAATAACGAAGTTTAATTCCATTTACCTTAATAGCGCAATTTACACAACAAACTCACACACTTTAAAAAATAACAATTTCATTAACGTAAACACCATCATTTTTTTAATTCCGAATAACACAAGACATAACTCAAGAAACAAAAACCCGACCATGATTATTAAGATAAATTACTTTTCACACATTCAGAATATTAGTACATAGAGCATTTACACCAAAACTAATTCAATAAAACTCAAATATCAAAATTAGACAAACAGCATTAAAAATAACAAACTTTATTACTTCATAAAAAACAACAATAAAATTATCTAGGTTAATTTAGTCAAAATAAAATCATTAGCATCTAAAGAATTTCAATGTTTGAATACGCAACTTGTGAACGCAGTGTAATTAAAATGTGTACAAACAAGCTTTTAATTGCCTATTTATCATACTTCTGCATTAAGGTTTTTTGAGATGAATGACTTTTCTTCAAGCACTTGCTTTGAACTTGTCTCTGAAGCACTAGAGGATATCGAAGCTCTTCATGACGAGCTTCAAGGTATTGATGAGGATAAACATACCAGCCACCGCGTTGTTGACATCGCAAGGCAGTTAGTCGCATTTAAGTCGATCACACCAGATGATGTTGGTTGTCAACTGTGGTTAGCACAAGAGTTACGAGCTTTGGGCTTTTCAATCAAACACTTACCCGTTCGTGATGTAAGTAACTTAGTCGCAAGCATAGGTTACAACAGCGATGCTAGGTTTGCTTTTCTTGGTCATACCGATGTAGTACCGGCCGTAAGTGCACAAGATTGGCAGTTTAACCCTTTTAAGCTGACAGAACACAATGGCTGCCTCTTCGCTAGAGGTATTGTTGATATGAAAGGCGCTATTGCCGCATTTTTCTGTGCAATTGAGGCTCTAGTGAGAGAATTTGGAATACCGGAAAAAGAGCTTTGGTTGCTACTCACTAGCGACGAGGAAGGCGAAGCGGAACACGGAACCAAGCGGATCACTCAGTTTTTAAAACAGCAGCGTATCACATTTGATTTTACCTTGGTCGGAGAGCCAAGCTCAGAAGCGCAAGTAGCAGATACACTGAAAGTCGGCCGCCGTGGTGCTTTGTCTTTTACCATCAATTTACATGGTAAAAGTGGACATGTGGCTTACCCTCAAAAAGCGACCAATGCCATCCATCTAGCGCAAAATATTATGCAAGCATTATTGTCAATGGATTGGCCTAAGCACTGTGATAACTTTGACTCGACCACACTACAATTCACTCATGTAAATTCTGGCGATTTTGTTGACAACATCATTCCAAGCCAATGTCAGCTAAATTTTAATATCCGTTATACACCCGCATACAACGAATATGAATTGGTCCAGCTGGTCAGAGAAACCATCGAAAAACATACACTCAATTATGCATTAACGACCAATAACTCCTGTAAACCCTATTACTGCGTAAATAATGATGAGATCCCTTCTTCATCCCTCGCTATCGTCTGCGATGAAATCAACAACCAATGTCATTTCACACCAAAACTCTCGACCGCAGGGGGAACATCGGATGGCCGCTTTATTGCTGAAATATCAACCTCAGTATTAGAACTTGGATTGGTGAACAAAACCATTCATCAAATAGATGAACACACAACAACATCCGACTTAATCCAGCTTCAACAACTTTACTACGGCATCTATAAACGCCTGCTCTACCCTACGCTTCATGTTCACTCAACCACTCAAGATGAACTGCTGCAACTTCGCTAATTAACAGAAAATAGATAACTTCAAGGAATGCATTATGGCAATCGAAAATGAACGCTCTGTTCGCCCCGCAAACGACACGCTACCGATAGCAATTATTGGCATGGGTTGTCGTTTCCCAGGTCACGCGAATAGTCCTGAATTGTTTTGGGAAAATATTAAACATGGTGTCGATTGCATCATAGAAACCCCAGAGTCGAGATGGAATATCGATACTCATTATTCGTCTGTCAAAGCGAATAAAGGCAAGTTGAGCTCAAAATGGGGTGGCTATATCGATGATATCGATAAGTTTGATCCAGCATTTTTTGGGATCACGCCTCGTGAAGCCGAGTTTATGGACCCTCAACAACGTAAACTGCTGGAGGTAACTTGGGAAGCGTTGGAAGATGGTGGGCAAAAGCCATCTGAACTCGCAGGAGAGTCGGTCGGCGTTTTCATGGGTGGGTTTACGCTTGACTATAAAATCATGCAATTCACTAACCCAGATTTTGACAACATTGATGCTCACACTGCGACAGGTGTTATGATGACGATGCTTTCTAATCGCATCTCTCATACTTTTGACTTTAATGGCCCCAGCATGTCCATCGATACTGCTTGTAGCTCCTCTATTGTCGCATTAGATATGGCCTGTAAAAGCCTACAGACCGGGGCAAGTAATATGGCACTCGCAGGTGGTGTGCTATTACATTTGGCACCACAATATACAGTATCCGAGTCTAAAGGCGGTTTCTTATCTCCGACTGGTTTTTCTCATGCTTTTGACGACTCCGCAAACGGTTATGTCCGCGCTGAAGGCGCTGGCGTCGTTGTGCTCAAGCGCTTAGATGATGCGATTAAGGATGGCGACCCAATTCATGCGGTGATCTTAGCCACCGGTGTAAACCAAGACGGTAAAACACAAGGGATCACGGTGCCAAACGGCGATGCCCAATTGCGCTTGATGAAAGAAACCTATGCCAAAGCGAATATTGACCCCGGTAAAGTGCAGTACATTGAAATGCACGGCACAGGCACGCCTGTTGGCGACCCAATTGAAGCAAAGTCAGTTGGAACACTCCTTGGGATCAACCGTAATCAAGACGATAAATGCTACATTGGCTCAGTAAAAACCAATATTGGCCATACCGAGGCAGCCGCAGGCATGGCTGGTTTGTTCAAGGCGGTCAAAGCCATTCAAAACAAACAGATCCCACCGCATTTACACTTAAAATCAATTAATCCTAAGATTGATTACGCCAATGCGCCGTATGAGATCCCCACTAAACTTACACCTTGGCCTAAGCATCAAGGTTTAGCCGTTGCGGGGGTAAACTCCTTTGGTTTCGGTGGAACCAATTCCCACGCGGTTATTCAAGAATTTGTTGCGCCAGAAGTACCATCAATACCTCCAGCAAATGAGAATGGCCTAAAACTTTATCCATTGAGTGCAAGAGATCAACACGGGATCCATCGCTTTGCCAGAGCGCATAATGAATTTTTGCAAGACAGCGATGCATCACTCAGTGATATTATCTACACACTGGGTGAGCGCCGTGAACATCACCAATATCGTCATGCAATTTGTTTCAAAAATGCAGAGGATCTGCAACAACAACTGCAAACATTAAGTCATGATGCTGAATTTGCGGCGGCCAGTACGTTGCGCACGCTGAAAAAAGATGAGCAAAAACTCGTATGGGTCTTCACCGGCATGGGGCCACAATGGTGGGCAATGGGCCGTGAGCTGTACCAATCAGAGCCAACTTTTAAAGCGATGATCGATGAGTGTGATAGCTATATGTCAGCGCTTACAGATTGGTCATTGGTTGATGAAATGCTTGCCGATGAATCAGCGTCAAACATGCAATATACTTGGCTTGCTCAAACGGCAAACTTTGCCGTGCAAGTTGCACTTGCAGCAATGTGGCGTCAACACGGCATTTCCCCTGATGTCATTGTTGGCCATAGTACCGGTGAAGCGGCGGCATTTTATGAAGCCGGGGTCTACTCATTAAAAGATGCTTGCACCATCGTAGTCCATCGTAGCCGTTTACAGCATCAATGCCGCAACACAGGTAAAATGATGGCGGTAGGACTCTCTGACAGTGACGTCACACCTTATCTCAACGACCAAGTTGAAATTGCAGCGGTAAACAGTCCAAACTCTGTCACCCTAGCTGGTGAAGAAAATGCGTTACACAGTATCGAAACACAACTGAGCGAAGCTGGTGTGTTTTGCAAGTTTCTCCGCGTTGAAGTGCCCTATCACAGCCAGTTTATGGAACCGATTAAGACCGAATTGCTCGAGTGTTTAGCTGGTATTCAAGCTAACACCGCACATACTCCATTGTATTCAACGGTAACAGGAACACTTGCAGAGGGACCTGAGCTTGATGCTAACTACTGGTGGCTCAACGTCCGCCAAGCCGTGCGTTTTGTTGATGCCACCCGTGCAATATTACAACAAGGTTACCAAGCATTTTTGGAACTAGGTCCACACCCTGTGCTTGGCGCATCTATTGCCGAAACCGCAGAAGAACAAAGTTGCTCAAGCGTTGTCGTCTCGAGTATGCGCCGTAAATCCGACGAGCAACACACCTATTACCACGCCGTAGCTCAACTGTTTGGTTTAGGCTTTGAATTAAATTGGTCAGCCATAAATGGTCGAGGTAAGTTCACTACGTTGCCAACTTACCCGTTCTTGCAAGAACGCTTTTGGACCGAGCCTGAGTACTTTAATCAAGTGCGTTTAGGGCAAAGTAACCATGCTTTCTTGGGCCGTAAACGCAGTGAAGCTGAACATGTTTGGAACGCGGTAACCGACACAAATCGCGATAGTTTTTTAAGCTGTCACCAAATCCAAGGCAATACCCTCTTCCCCGCTGCTGGCTTTATTGAAATGGCGTATGCTGCAGCCAAAGAAACTTGGGGCAATGGCAGCTATGCACTCGACCACTTTGTCATCGATAAAGCGTTATTTTTGAATAATGAACACGCTCCCAATGTGCAATTCATTTTGCACCATGATGAACCGAATTTTAAAGTGGTAAGCCTCGAAGATGGTAAAACGACCCGCCATGTTCAAGGGACAATCCGCCGAGTACAAAGCGCCAACCTTGCTGAGCCTATTGATCTCAATGCTATTCGTAGTGCCGCTACCAGCGCGCAGCAGCACGATGAGTTTTATGCACACCTAAAAGAGTTTGGTTACGAATATGGTCCATGTTTTAGAGCCATTGAACAGATCTGGGCAACAGACAACGGCGTGCTTGCCAAAATCTCTTGGCCTACTCAACTTGAGCGAACAACACAATTTACCCTACACCCAAGTCTACTAGATGCGTGCTTCCAGACGTTAGTATTTACAGAGCTTGCAAGTGCTAATGCTCAGCAATTCTCTATCCGCTTACCAGTGATGCTAGAGCAGATCCTGCTTTGCGGGCAGAACAATACTGACTTTTGGTGTTATACCCAAATCACTCATCGTGACGACGAAAAAACGGTCGGTGATTTATACCTCTGTGATGAGTCTGGTCAAGTCTTTGGTGTTATCAAAAACTTTATTGCACAAAGCGTTGACTCCGCTGCAAGTGGGATCACCACCAGAACCATAGATAGCTGGCTTTACCAAGTCAATTGGCTTGCAGAGCCTGATCAGGAAATACAAGAAACTGACACATCGGGGCGTTGGGTGCTCCTCGCAGATCAATCAGGAACAGCCGAACAGGTAGCTGACCGTTTAGCTCAGCTTGGCCACTCTAGCTGTATCGTTAAATCTGGAGAATATTTTGATATCGACAGCGACCATTGTCATGCATGGCTAGTTCCCGATTCACGGGATCACCTGTCACAACTTATCGAGACTTTGGGCAAACAAGAAATTCGTGGCGTTGTGCATTGCTTTAGTCTAGATAACAGCGCGATAGAATCACTGACCCTTGCTCAGCTGCAAAGAGAAAAACGTCAGTCGCTACATTCATTGCTAAATCTAGCCAAAACCGTAATTGAACAAGACTGTAAATTCCCGCTTTACGTGGTAACACGCAACGCCAGCCTCGTTAATAGTGAGCAACTTACCGCGGTGATGTCCGCTTCGTTAACTGGATTTAGCCGAGTGCTCGCACAGCAAGAGCTGGTTGATAATTGGGGTGGCCTCATCGATGTTGATGGCCAAAATGATGCCGAACATATCACAGCTAGATTATTAAGTGACCGCCAAGAAGGGGAAGTTGCTTTTAGGGAAAATCAGGCCTATGTTGCTCGTTTAGAGCAGGCAACGTCACTTCAACCCGCCTTCCCAACTCGCGTGCAAAGCCATAAAGCACAGTTGATCACGGGTGCATTTGGTTCAATCGGTCAGTTAGTTTGTCAGCTACTCGTCGATAGAGGTGCACGAAACCTCATTTTGCTTGGTAGGAGTCAATTACCTGAGCGTAAGAGTTGGTCAGAACTTACCTCAAGCGACCGTAACTATGATCGCGTTCGGTTTATTCAACACCTTGAAGATCAGGGCGTTAATGTCTCGTTATGGCAGACAGACTTAACTCGAGAGCGTGAACTTCACGCGGCCCTTGAGTCTTATCATCTAAGTGCACAAGCACCGATCAACGGATTATTTTTCTGTGCTGGTATCGTCAATGACACCTTACTTGGCAATATGGATACCAGAGCATTTGACGGTGTGTTTGACACCAAAGCGATTGGTGCGTTGATGCTTCACAAAGCACTCAGTAAAGTTGACCTCGAACATTTTGTACTCTTCTCCTCTGTCGCGGCTCAAGTCACTACCGCAGGACAAACAAACTATGCTTCTGGCAATGCTTTCTTAGATGCCCTCGCCCACTACCGTCGCAATCAGGGTCTTCCGGCGCTGAGTATCAACTGGGGTCCTTGGGCTATTGGTATGATTGAAGAGTTGGGTCTCGCCGAACATTACAAGAACCAAAGGGGCATGAACTGCATCTCACCAAGTACGGGGATGGCTGTGCTTGAACGTATTCTAGACCAAGATCAACCTCAACTCTTAGTGTGTGACGCCGATTGGTCCAAAGTAACCAATTGGTATGCAGGAAAGCCGAGTTTATTTAGTCACTTGGCTACCCAAGAAAACGACAAGCAAAGCCACCAAGAGCAAGAGTTTGCTCCTTTATACCAGCAAACAGACAGCGCGCTTCGGTTACCGCTTGTTGCCGATCATCTCGCTAATGCTGTCAGCCAAGTATTACGCTGTAAACGAGAGCAAGTGGAATTAGATCTATCGCTCGGTAATCTCGGTATTGACTCTATTATGGCAACAGAACTGAGAAATAAGATCACCACCCATTTTGGTGAAACCCTAACGATTGTACGCCTACTAAGTGGTGCATCTATCAACGAATTAAGTATAGAGCTTAATGACAAACTCGTTGAGTCGCTTGGCTTTGAAGTCATAACCACAGAAACATCGCAGGTTCAGCCGGTTTCCGAGACCAAGGTTAACTCTATTATCGTATCTGATGCCAATGTGGAAGCTGAGTTCCCACTTTCCTATGGACAAAAAGCGATTTGGTTTATCAACCAACTCAACCCAAGTAGCGCTTCCTACAATATCGGCGGCGCGATGCACATTCCTAGTGCCCTGAATATCGACGCGCTGAAAAAAGCCCTTAGTGCTGTAGTTGCTCGCCACCCAATGTTAAGAACAAACTTCTTCTTTAAAGATGGCGAACCCTATCAAAGAGTCTGGACTCATCGCGAGGATGCACTGCAAGTCATTGATGTACATGGTAAGTCTTGGGAAGATATTCAACCTATGATGATTGCAGACAATGAACAGCCTTTCGACCTTGAGCACGACCCGCTGTTTAGACTGTATTTGTATAAGCAGAATGATCAAAGCTACTACTTTGCAGTGACGATTTATCACATCATCTCAGATGCATGGTCAAATTACATGTTTATCGATGAAATGCAGTCACTATATGCGCATTTTGCAAAAAGTGAACCGTTAGCACTCAGCGAGATAACGTCAAGCTATGAAAAATTTGTCGATTGGGAAACACGCTTTGTTCACTCTCCACGCGGCGCGGCAAACTATAAGTTTTGGCAGAATCACTTACCTGCTGAGATCCCCGTATTAGACCTTGCAACCGACAAACCTAGACCTGCGGTACTCACCAACGTTGGTGATTCATATCATTTTGAGTTAGATAAAGCCCTCACGTCTTCATTGAATACCCTTGCAAAGGCACAAGGGTCCACCATGTTCATGGCGTTGCTTAGCATCTATTACGCAGTCATGCATAAATATACTCAGCAGGATGAGATCATTATTGGCAGTCCCGTGGCCGGTCGTACAAATCCAGAGTTTTCAAACGTCTATGGTTACTTTGTGAATCCCCTACCGCTATGCGCAAGGTTTGATCCTGAAACGCACTTTACTTCGCTTTTAGCGCAGGTGAAAGACATTACCCTCAACGCACTAGATCACCAAGAATATCCGTTTGCGCTGTTAGTGGATAAGCTTGGTATTGAACATGATGCCAGCCGCTCTACGGTATTTCAGGTCATGTTTGTAATGCTCAATCACCGCGTTGAGCAATCGCATATGGATGAAAATAATGTCGCGTACTATAAGGGCTTTCCTATGCAATTCATGGAACTGCCTGAAGAAGAAGGTCAATTTGACATTACGCTTTCGACCTATGAAGAAAATGGCGTGTTCAAAGGCACATTAAAATATAATACCGATCTATTCGAAACCGAAACGATAGTGCAGCTGGCTCGGGACTATATCGCACTGACGCGAATGGTCGTTGATAGTCCAAATCGGCCACTTTCGGAGCTTGCCTTAACAAGTCCAGACGCAATAGATGCCTTGGCGACATTTGCTGAAAGTCAACAAAACGCACCTGCATTACCGACTTTGGTCAGCCAAATAGAAAATGCGGCGCAACATAGTCCTGAGCTTCCTGCCCTCAGCATTGCCTGTGGAACAAATGCCGGAGAATTGGCTGCTACTTTGAGCTATTGCGAACTGAATGGTCAGGCAAATCAGTTGGCGCGACTAATTAATTCGCAGCTAGATAACCAACCTAGTCAAACGATTGCCTTACATTTTGAAAAATCTATCGCATTAGTTGTTGCTTGTATCGCTACGTTAAAAGCAGGTCATCATTTTGTGGTAATTGACCCGCAGCAACCCAATGAACGCAAGCAACTGTTGCTTGAGCAAAGTCGCTGCGCGTTACTACTTTGCGAAGAAGCGCTAACATCAGATCACCCTACACTACTTTGGGAAAGCTTCCAAAGCCAACGAGATGAAATCAGCGAGCACAATTTGGCGTTAAATCATCAGCCAAATGACATCGCGTATATTGTCTTTACTTCTGGCTCTACGGGTACGCCAAAAGCTGTCCAGGTCAGCCATCAAAACTGGGCTACGATCGCTGTGGACTGGTTAGCCCAATTTGATTTAGCACCCACCTCTCATCATTTACAATTGGCCAGCCCAACCTTTGATGTGTTTTGTGGCGATCTCGCGCGCGCATTTTACAATGCGAAGCACTTAGTGTTGTGTCCTAAAAATATGATGCTGAACATGCCGGTGTTGTATGACCTCATTGAGACACAGCAGATTGATACGGTTGAGTTTGTGCCCTCTGTGGTTCGTAATCTCATCTTATTCGCAAAGCAAAGTCAGGTTGGATTCACCAGCTTACGTAGAGTGATTGTTGGCTCTGAGCAATGGCAAATCGCTGAATACCGCGCACTCAAAGGATTGCTACAAGAAGATGCTCGACTATTTAGCTCCTACGGCACATCTGAAGCAACCATAGACAGTAGTTTCTTTGAGGAATCAGAGCAGTACTTAGAAACCAGTGCAACGGTGCCTATCGGCAAGCCTTTCAATGCAACGCAACTTATCTTGCTCGATAAGCAAAACCAATTAGTATCCAGTAACGCAGTCGGCGAAATTGCAATTGCGGGGCAAGGCATAAGTCTTGGCTATCTCAATAATCCAGAGAAAAATGCCAGCCAATTTATCCAACTTCCCGTGTCAGAAAATAGCACCCTACGGGTATATAAAACAGGTGATTTAGGTAAGTGGGACAAACACGGCAACCTACATATTCTGCAACGTATCGACAACCAAGTAAAAATACGAGGTCACCGCGTTGAGCTTGGAGAAATTGAGTCTAGCATCAACCAGATCCCAGGGATTAAGCGAAGCTATGTAAAAGGGATAGAAGTACACGGGCAAACCCAATTAATTGCCTACTTTGAGTCGGATCTTGCGGTCGGTACTGAGTTTGTCCTCGAGCAGTTAGAGAACCAGCTACCAAGCTATATGGTACCTAGTAAGCTGGTTGCTATTGATCAATTTCCATTACTGAGTAACGGTAAAATCGATGCAGCGGCATTACCACAGGTTGAACTCGCCGAGTTGGTAAGAGCATTCGTAGCGCCTGCCACCTTATTTGAGCAGCAGCTCGCTGAGATTTGGTCCAATATGCTAGGGCAAAAATCCATTAGTCTTCATGATGATTTTTTTGCCCTTGGCGGTAACTCTTTATATTTGATTGAGCTAATGGTCAGGATCCAATCAGCCTTCAGCATCAAAATGGAAGTTAATCAGCTATTTAGATTTACAACCTTACATGGCATGGCGAGTGCAATTGAAGATGTAGTAACAGGAAAAGAAACGGGCGCGTCCCCTTACCTTATCTTCAATGCGGGTCAATCTACTCGTTTATTTGCGCTACCACCAGCGGGTGGTTACAGCATCGTTTACAAGGCATTTGCCGACGCATTGCCTAACACTGAAGTGATCTCTTTTAATTACCTCGAAAGTGACACTAAGGTTAGCGACTATGCCGACCAAATTATGCAAATTCAACCTCATGGCCCCTATACCCTATTTGGATACTCCCTTGGCGGTAATTTAGCCTTTGAGATTGCTAAGGAGCTGGAAAACCGAGGTCAACGTGTCGGGGATGTGGTGATCTTAGACTCATTCAGGATCACCGAAACAGTCAAAATGCGGGAGCAAGACTTCGCGCACTTTGAGCAAGAGTTAAAAGCACATTTCGCCCGCCACACCGGCTCAAATACGGTACACGAGCATACACTGGCACAAGCGAGAGACTATATCGATTGGTGTTATAAAGTGAAAAACCTAGGTCAGGTTCACGCAAAACTGCACTTTATCGTCGAGCAAAATGCACATGCAGAAGCTGCTCGTCTAACCAGTTGGGATGCAGCATCAGACGCCGAAGTCATTACCTATCAGGGAGTTGGTAAACATGAGGAAATGTTGATGCCAGATATGATGCAGGCAGGCAACGGCGCAATTATGCAAAGTATTCTACAGGATACCCAAAGCCAAGCGGTAATAGCAACAAACGTGGAGTAACAGCTCGCCCCAAAGCCATCGCTTTGGGGCTTTCTAACGACTTTAAGGACAGAATTATGACCACACAAAGACAATCTATGATCATCATAGGTGCCGGTATGGGTGGACTCTCAACCGGTAGCTATGCACAAATGAACGGCTACAAGAGCGTGATCTTAGAACTGCACGATATTCCCGGCGGCTGCTGCACATCGTGGGAACGCAGAGATTATATTTTTGATTGGTGTATTAGCTGGCTACTGGGTAGTGGCTCAGGCAACGGCATGAATCAAATCTGGCAAGAGTTAGGTGCGCTGGATGATAAAGAAATTAGAGACTTTGAAATCTTCAATTCAGTTATTGATGAGGAATTAGGAGAAGTACATTTCTACGCAGATCCAGATAAACTCGAAGCCCACCTTTTAAGCATTTCTCCCGCAGACAAGAAACTCATCACACAATTTTGCGATGGCATTCGTGAATTCGTCAAAATGATAGACGCTTATCCTTTTCTTGTGCCAGTGGGCATTATGTCACGCTGGCAAAAGCTAAAGATGATGTGGCCGTTCATCAAAAAATTTAATTTAATCCGCAAATCCATGGCGACATTGATGTCGGACTTTGCCGCTAAGTTTTCACATCCGCTGCTGCAAAAGGCATTTAACGTTATCTTTTATGAGCAACATCCCAGTTTCCCGCTATTACCTTTCTATTTTAATCTGGCCTGCGCAGCGAAAAAAAATGCAGGTGTGCCCGAGGGTGGCTCGTTAGGTCTCGCGCAATCGATGGAAGCAAGATATAAAAAGTTGGGGGGTGACATCATATACAACACCCGAGTACACAAGATCTTGGTCGAAGACAACAAAGCCATCGGTGTTGAACTCAGCGACGGCCAAAAAATGTATGCCGATATCGTGATCTCAGCATGTGACGGTACGGATGTGGTAAAAAACATGCTTGATGGCCAGTATTCCAGCCCTGTGTTAGACAAGCTATACGACGAGTTAAGGGAGACCGATGGTCAAATGTTCCCAGGATACGTCTCTGTATTTTTGGGGGTAAACAAGGACTATACCCATCAACCTCATTGCCGCACCCACTTGTTAGACCAACAAGATCTGGTCCACTGCCCTGGTATGACGCACCCGGGGATCAATGTGCAGGTGCGCAATGTACACTACCCGCATATCGCCCCAGAAGGCAAATCCGTGCTTTATATCACTTACTTCTCAACCTATGAGCCATGGGCTGAATTAAATAATTTCCAAGAAACAACGGCGACTAAACGCCATCACACTAGGGTCAAGCGTAGCGTTCAATATCGCCTCGCTAAAAAGACCTTAGGTGAATTTATAATCGATAAGCTCTCCACTCATTTTGAGGGACTAAAAGAGCATATCGAATATATCGACATCGCAACCCCTTTGACTCAAGTTCGCTATACCCGCAACAGCAAAGGAACGGTATTGGCGTGGCAGCCATTTTTGGAAAGTGGTGAAAGTTTAGAAGACGAAATAAATGCCAACGGGACAACGGGACTGCCAGGCCTTAGCAACTTTTATATGGCTGGTCACTGGGTGACAACCGGCGGGTTGATCCGTGCAGCAGCTACAGGCAGACATGTTCTGCACTTTGTATGCCGTGATGATGACAAGCCGTTTCAGGCTTGGATCGGTGAAAACCCACTACACCAACCTCAATCTTATAGAGAACAAAAGCAGCATGTTGCTTAACCAAGAGAATTAAAAGGAAATATTATGAGTACTCGTATTGGCCTATTTTATGGCAGCACAACAGGTAACACTGAGGCCGCAGCAGAATTAATAAAAGCAAGCTTAAACCAGTTTACCATCGACCTCTTTGATATAGCAGATACTGAATTAACCTTAACCGAGAACTATGAATTTTTGATTTTTGGTATTTCAACGTGGGAATACGGTGGTTTACAGGATGATTGGGAGTCACGTTGGGAAAGCCTAGCACAACAGGATTTCAGCGGAAAAATCGTGGCTATCTTCGGTCAAGGCGATCAAGTTGGTTATGATGAGTGGTTTCAAGACGGTATCGGCATCTTACACGATAAACTAACCGAACAAGGCGCCACAGCAATTGGTTACTGGCCAAATTCAGGTTATCACTTCACCAAGTCTAAAGGGTTAAGTGAAGACGGCAGTGAGTTTCTCGGCTTGTCGCTTGATGATGATAACCAACCAGAACTTACCGAGCAGCGCATCAACGACTGGTGCCAAGAGATTGCCGCCGTGCTTCAAGAACTTACCTGCGAAACAGCTTAAGGCGCACTTTGTGTTTTCGCTCGGCGGGCTAATTCGATATTTAAAATGGCTAGTCGAGCATCATTAAAAGAACGAAACTATGTCCGAACAACAAAAGTCTGTGATTATCATTGGTGCTGGTATGTCTGGTCTTGGTACCGCTGCTTATAGCCAAATGAATGGCTATCAATGCACCGTCTTCGAACTGCATGAAACGCCGGGAGGGTGTTGCACCTCTTGGCAACGAAAAGAATACACTTTCGATTGGTGTATCAGCTGGTTAAACGGCACGGGAACCAACAACGAAATGGCAACCATCTGGGATGAGCTAGGCTGCCTTGAAAACGTGCCTATTTACAACACTGAGATATTTAACTCAGTCGTCACGGCTAACGGCGAAAAGATCCGCTTTTATGTGGATCCAGACAAGTTAGAATCCACCCTGATTGAGCGCTTTCCTGAAGATAGCAAACTAATCATTGAATTGTGTGGACATATCCGAAAACTACGCAAGTGTATGCCGTATTTCCCTTTTCTTAAAAGTGGTGGCTTGATGACATGGTGGGAAAAAAGCAAAATGATGTGGCAATTGCTACCCTATATGCGCACCTTTATGAAAACGCTTGCTGTCACTATGGAAGACTTTTCTAAGCGTTTTTCAAACCCCACGCTAGCGGAAGCACTCAACTGGATTATTTTTGACCGCCATAGCGAGCTACGATTAATGCCCTTTGTCTTTAATTTAGCTTGTGCTGCAAACCAAAATGCAGGAGTACCTAGTATTGGTTCATTAGGCCTTGCGAAGCGATTGGCAAATCGGGCAAAAGAACTAGGGGCAAACATTCATTATAAAAGTAAAGTCGAGCACATTCTCACCGACAATAACCGCGCGGTTGGTGTGCAATTAGCCGATGGCTCTGTCCATTACGCTGATTATGTTGTCGCCAGTTGTGATAGTTACAAACTCACTCGTAAGATGTTGCAAAATCGCTACCCTCACCCTGTGCTGGATAAGCTTTTCACAAAGCTAGAAGAAGATGCAAACAGCGTGGTATTTCCGGGCTGTGTTGCGGTATTTATTGCGGTAAATGCAGACTATTCAGACCATGACCCTTATACCTCTTACTTATTACCCGAATCGATTTCGCACCAACTGGTCGGTAATTATCATAGTGGGGTTGGTGTGCAAATCCGCAATACGCTATATCCAGATCATGCACCAAGTGGCAAGTCAGTTCTTTACGTCACTTATTTATCAAAAAGTGACGTATGGCAAGCGATGGAGCAAAGCGTCGTGCAATCTACCTCTTCAGGGCAAAGTCGTAATCCATATACACGTAAACGCCGTTCACCCGAATATAAGCAAGCAAAGAAAAAAGTGGGTCAGGCGATAGTCGAGTTCCTTAACCAATATTTTGAAGGCCTTACAGATAAAGTTGAGTTTATAGATGTTGTAACGCCATTAACCAGTGAACGTTATACCGAGAACCACAATGGGACCGTTTTAGCTTGGCACCCTTTTGCGCCACTGACAGAAGAATTAGAGAATTACCAAATCAAGCATGGTCCTACTTTCCCGAATCTAGACAACTTTTATTATACGGGGCAATGGAGCACATTTAGCGGCGTAACACACTCAACGGCAAGTGGCCGCTATGTTGCACAATACCTTTGTCGACAAGATAAAAAACCATTTAGGGTTTGTTATCCAGAACAGCAAAACACAAAGCAGCACATCACCAATGAGGCAGACAATTATGCCTAGTCCACTCAAAAACCAACTTCGTAGGTTTTGTGCTATTACTTGCTACCCTTTGATCGTTTTGATCCTTATTGGTTACAGTATCTTTGTCTTACAACAAGGCATTGACCTTGGATTAGCAGCATTCTCTAGTGTGCTTATCATCATTGCCTATTTTATTATCATGGAAAGACTAAACCCGTTTAAAACACAATGGCATCCCAGTAAAAAGGAATGGAGCAGAGATGGCTTGTGCTTTATTCTCGTCATCGTATACGGGGCGTTTAGCGAGACACTAGTGCGAGTAATTGCACTCCAGCTCGCCCCTATCGAAAATACTTTGAGCTTGGCACAAAATGCCATTCTAGCCATTCTCGTCGGCTCGTTTATCGGGTACTGGCTACATAGATTAGAACATCGGCATCTGTTTCTTTGGAGCTTTCATGGGATCCATCATCGGCCTAACAAAGTTACGGTAAGTAATAACTCTGTCGTTCACTTTCTGGAAGTATTGTTAAGCGCGCTAGTTATACAGACTACATTTCTATTGCTTGGTTTCTCAGCCGAAGGAATGTTCATTGCCGGTCAATTTACTGCTCTGCACGGATATTTCATTCATGCCAATGTAAACGTTCGTATGGGATGGCTAAACTACATCGTGGCAACACCAGAGCTCCATCGTTTCCATCATAGCGTAGAATTGAAAGAGGCTGGAAATTTTGGTTCTGATTTGAGTATTTGGGATCAGTTATTCGGAAGTTTCTTTTACCGCCCAGATAGTAGTCCAATTCAAGTTGGAGTTACTAAGCCATATTTATTTCCAAGTGCCTTTGAGGTTGCTAAAGGTATTCTTCATCCATTTCGATGGTTCATCAGTAAACGTGGAAATAGACCAAGATACACCAAATCAACTCCGCTACCTCAAGAATATGACATCGAGTCACGTTCCACTCCCTCAACAGTAGATATTCGGAAAAGGTAGCTGCATGAAAGATCTAACTCAAGGTTCCTTACCTAAGCATCTAGTAGCTATGGCGCTACCCATGTCAATTGGGATGTTTGTGCAAACACTTTATGTGCTTACCGATCTCTATTTTGTTTCAGACTTGGGCAGTGCTCCAGTCGCAGCGCTCAGTTTAATTGGCAATATCATGTTTTTGATTTTCGCCGTCAGCCAGATTTTGAATGTCGGAACCGCAACATTAGTTGCACATGCGGTAGGAGAAAAGGATCAGTCCAGCGCCAATCTTGTATTTAACCAAGCACTATTCGCTTCCGTGGTACTTGGTACCATCTTGCTACTAACTGGTATCTATGGCATCAAATCTTATCTGCACATCACCAGCGAAGATCCCGCCACCACAGAGGCAGCATTAAGCTACTCATACTGGTTTTTACCCTGTTTAGTGCTGCAGTTTATTATGACTACAATCGGTGCTGCACTGAGAGGAACTGGTGTTGTAAAGCCAATGATGATCGCGCAAATCGGCTCTCTTATTATTAATATTATTCTGTCGCCCATCTTAATCTCGGGATGGCTATTCGGAATAGAAATGGGCATTGCAGGTGCGGGGCTGGCCAGTTCCATTTCTGTTGTGATAGCCATGCTTTCACTTTGGTTTTATCTCAATTACGACAGGCGTTATTTGGTGCTAGATAGCCAATTGTTTCTAACGTTTCATCGTCACACCATAAAAAGGCTATTTTCAGTGGGTTTTCCAGCAGGTGCAGAACTTATTCTGATGTTTGTTTATATGTCGACAACATTTTGGGTATTAAAAGATTTTGGCACCAATGTACAAGCCGGATTTGGAATTGGCTCGAAAGTGATCCAAGCTCTGTTTTTGCCCGTGATGGCCGTCGCATTTTCACTGCCTGCAATAGCAGGACAAAATTACGGCGCAGGGAACTTCAAACGATTTAGACAGGCATTCTATTGGTCTCTGGTCGCGACGTGTAGCTTGATGTTGGGAGTTTCCTTACTCGCAGCACACTTAGGTGCTCAACTCGCCATGCCATTTTCAGAAGACCCACAAGTCATCGAACACACCCGTTACTTTCTATATGTCGTCGCTTGGAGCTTTATCGCAACGGGGGTTATTTTCACTTGTTCGGGATTGTTTCAAGCCTCAGGTAATACGTGGCCACCACTTTACAGTAACACCACAAGGTTATTTACCTTTGTTCTGCCAATCATTTGGTTAGTAAAACAACAGCAACTTACGATTACGGAACTGTGGTATATCACGGTGTTAAGTGTGGTAGTTCAAGCCCTTGTGAGCCTTACGTTTGTGGCTTTCTCGCTACGCGCGACCTACAAACTGCCAGCCACTTTCACAGCAACTAAAAAGAACCTATTGAGTTAACAATGAGCCAAGTCACATTACAAACATGTAGAGATTGCATAGATTCAAAATGGCTAGTTTTATTAAATAAGCCTAACACTATTCGTAAACAACTCATTTGCTTTCCTTTTGGCGGCGCAGATGCAGCTGTTTACCAAAATTGGGCAGAAAAACTACCAAAGGATGTCGCTTTATATGCACTCCAAGCCCCTGGGCGAAAGGAGCGGAGTCATGAAGCTGCCATTGATAATATTCATACCTTGGTCGCAGCAATAGCATCTATTTTGAGCGAAGCAACGCCATTACCCAGCGTTTTTTACGGTCATAGCAATGGCGCTTATATTGCGTATGAGCTTGCCTTAGCACTTCAACATAGCAGCTGTAATATCGTTAAACACCTGTTTATTGCAGCAAGGAAGGCACCGCAATATGCGATAAGAAAATCCCCCTACCATACTCTTGACGATAAGAAGTTCATTGCGGCGGTAAATTTAATGGGCGGTTTACCACCGGCTTTGCTCAATGATATCGAACTGCAACAACTGATGCTGCCAACGTTAAAAGCGGATTTTAAGCTAGGAGAGACCTATCAATACGACTCGGCTTGTAAACTCGACGTGCCTGCAACCGTGTTATATGGTACTCGGGATAAAGCAGCAACAGGGACGGATATGCACCATTGGGAAAGTTGCTTTAAACAAGGTATCACGCCTAAAGCGATACCTGGACGGCACTTTTTTATGCTGGATTCCTCGGCTTTGGTGCTAAAAGAAATCAACGCGGTGTTAGAAACACTGAGCCCCTTATAGTTGGGGCTCTTTGGTTACTTCAATTTGCCTAATGGCCAATCCTTGAATTTCTATTACTTTAAACTTAAAGCCATCAACTTCTAACGCCTCTCCTTCGACAGGAAAATGCTTTAGCCTGTGGATCACAAAACCGGCTAAGGTTTCTATGGCTTCAATCGGTTCAAACTCGTACTCAATCACCGAAGCTTGAAAGTCCTTAATCGACATATCACCCTGCACTAGCCATCGGGTGTTATCCTTTTGTCTAAATTGGGCTTCTATTGCTTGGTCGTCTTTCAGTGCAATTAAATTCAAGATGCTGGATAACGTTACCATCCCGACCACTGTTGAGAATTCATTGATCACCACCGCACAGTTGCTTTCATGACTTTTCAACCCATCTAGCGCATCGGAAAGGCTTAGAGTATCAAGTAAAATTACCGGCTTATGGAATTCTTGTTGTTGACCATCCAGTAACGGCTTTTTAGCCAAAATATTACTAAGCAGTTGCTTTGCCTCCGGTGCAGCTATCACTTTGTCGAGCGAGCCGTCACACAGCAAATACTGTTGAAAACTGTGCGCTTGAATTAACGTGCTCAAGTTTTCTTCTGATTCTTGAATGTCTAACCACACGATTGCATCGCGATTGATCATCGCTTGGGTAATATTAGTCTGGTTAAGGTCGAGCACATTGCCAATGATATTGTACTCGTGTTCGCACAGTTCACCCTGCTCAGCACTTTGATCAACCACCGCATAAATATCATCACGCGTTACCTGTTCGTCACGCTCATTTGGTAAATTGAATAGCTTTATAATCCAATCAGCGAACACGTTAAATAGCCAGATAATAGGCTTAAAAATCCATACACTGGCAAGCATAAGATGGATAAATCGCATCGCGATAGTTTCTGGGATAACCATAGCTATTCGCTTTGGCAATAAATCAGCGAACAGTACAAATAACGATGTGATCAGTAAAAACGACACCACTGTGGATATTTGCAATAACATCGAGGCATGAGCCGCAACATCGGCAAACATAAAACTCGCAACCCAGTTTAGTAGTTGTAATACATAAGGAGTAAACACCGACTCGCCTATCATACCCGCAACAATTGCCAAGGCATTGAGTACCACCTGTACCGCAGCAAAAAACTGATGCGCATTAGCCTGCAAATACAATACTTTCTTGGCTCTAACGTCACCAAGATCAAATAAGGTTTGTAATTTAACTTTGCGTGCCGCTGCCAATGATATTTCACACAGCGCGAAAACTGCACTCAAGCTAATGAGTAACAACACCCAAAAAAAGTCCACAGATACACCTAAAAAAGAAAGCGAGAATTCGACGCGATGTATACGCCTATTTTATGACTTTAGCAATGTAATTCGCGTCAAATAATTAAATTTTTGTCGCCTATCTCGTACTGTTCGCGACGAATAAAAAAGTACGTCAAGGAAGGAAAATGACAAAATTGATACACTCTCTCAAATTAGCGCTATGATATGCTTGTCAACGGCACGTTCAACCTATCATGAGATCACTACGAGGCGTGTAAAACACAAATGCTATTAAGTTAAGTCCAAGAGCACCAAGCGAGATAAGAGCCAAATCGCAAGTTTATGGTTTTAAATCCGGCCGCGCTTCTGCAAAGCTTGTTGGTGACAAATACGACAATGGCGAGCTCAACTTTACGCACTTCGGAAAATTGAGTTATCTACTCGCAATTAATTTCGATGTTAAGAGGAGCCTCTTTGAAAAAGCATCTAAAGCGGTTACAACACCTTTAAAAAAACAGCCAAAGGTGCTTTTTCCTCCTTGCCATCTCTGTTATCGCCACTATATTTATTGGTAAATATAGGTGCTTCAAGCACTAAATGATAAAGAAATAGTACAACGTCATAATGCACTACTGTGCTTTTTTATCAGAGACGCTTTCATAATATGTTGAGGGCCAGCAGGACCACCGAGGTATTTTTCATTTGTGTCTTCAAATCCACCTTTTAGGTAACAGGTAATCGCCGCTGGGTTTCTACAATTTACGGTTAAATATATTGACTCAAACTCTGGATAACTTGCCTGCGCATAGGGGACCAATGTACTCGCGGCTAATGTCCCTAGACCCTGACCTTGTCGCTGGCTATCTATGACAAATGCTCTTAAACCTAAACCGCTTTTTGGGCAAAACGAATATGTGTTCGAATATGCAATATCAAACTTAAAATATCCGATAATTTCATCAGCCACCTTTATGACATGCAAATGGGTGGTCTCACTTTGATGTTCTAAAAATGATTCAGCGGTACCGGCAAATTGAATTTGCTCCTCCGCAAGGTGTACTCGTTTCACTGCCTCTACATGAGTTGCGGTGAATGGCGCTAAGGTCAGCATGACTAAATCCTTCGTTGTCTAAGAGTTATACCATAACATAATACTCTCATTCGTTCCCAATAAGTTTACGGGCAATAAAACCTGTCTTTACTCCCTTATTTAAACTAAAGCTGTCCCCTATAGCTCCCATCACCGTCAGCTTGCGCTTTGACCTCATCAATTCACGCAGCACGTATAGCGCGTTAATACCTGTACAATGTGCGCCCATCATATTCTTTAAGCCAAACAGCTGTAATAGTGCTGCATATCCCCACTCGCCAATGCCACGATCCGCAAGCATGGTCGACAGCGTAGTGATTTTGAGTGCTTTGACTTGGTGAGAAGTTTCATTGGTAGTCGCTGCCCGCACCTAAATTAGCAACACCAAACAAAACAGACATAGAATATGTATACAGTGCATGAGAATTACTTTTGCGTATTTTAAATGGCAGATCAAATTTGAGGAGGAAATAACCAAAGTACCACTTTGAAAAGTTAACAAGTAAACACGCTCTCTTAATGCACAAAAGTAACTTCGACTTAAATTTATCTCTGGCTCTGGAGCAAAAGGTAACTTTAGGCGTAATGCCTAAAGCACCTCTCTCGCTTTAAACTCAAGTACTTGGGCATTGATACAATAGCGGTCTTGACCTTTTGGCCCTTCATTTTTAAAGACATGGCCTAAATGAATGCCGCTGCTTTTTGAGCGTATTTCGGTTCTCACCATTCCATGGCTTAAATCTTTGTGATAGGTCACGCTGTCTTTTACTGGGTGGGTAAACGACAGCCACCCAGTGCCCGAGTTAAATCTATCTCGGGTGTCAAAAAGAACCTTGCCGCTTAATTTATCGATAAATACGCCATCTGGTGTGTTTTTAAAGATATCATACTGCTTGCAAAATGGTCTTTCTGTGCCTTTTTGAAAGGCAATGTCAAAAGCTTCTGATCGACCCAGCTTAAAAGCACCAAGTGCCTTGTAAAACTCTTCTCTCGCCATAAAACCTTGAAAGCCTAGAGACTCAACACCATTTTCAATAAATAAGATCGTTGGCGTCGCCCAAGTCGCGGTTTTTATCATTAGTCCCTCGAGTTGGTCTGCATAGCGAAAATGCAGTGGAATATCACCTTGATAGTCGTTTAACACCTCTTTTTTTAGCTTCTCGCAATAAGGGCAATAGCTTTTAGCATCAATAATCACGATATGCTTACCTTGGGCTAGCATAGTGTTATCTGTTTTATCTTTCGCAACCTTATCAAAGGTCACTCCCGTGCTGTGATCTGGGCAGTATCCCTTGGGATTCTTGGTTAGGTAGTTTTGATGATACTCTTCCGCTGGATAAAATTTTCTAAGCGGCTTAATCTTGGTTTGAATGTCGCCATAGCCTTGCTCAGATAATAAATGTTGATACTGCGCTTTTAATGTGTGGGCCTTGTCACTTTGTTGATCGTCAGTATAGAGAATGATCGAACGATACTGCGTTCCAACGTCATTACCCTGCCGATTTTTTTGGGTTGGATCATGACTTTCAAAGTAGTACTTTAGCAGCGCATCGGTGGTGATAAGATTTGCGTTGTAAGTTACCTTTACCACTTCCGCATAGTTATCTTCATCGAAGCGTCGGCTCGATTTAATGATTTCTCTATAACTTGGCTTAAACCCTTTACCGTCGGCATAGCCAGACTCAGCATCTATCACGCCCGTCATTTTCTCGTAGCGTTTTTCAGGACCCCAGAAACAACCGGAGCCCAACACTAACGTTTTAATATGGTTACTTGCGCCATCAACTTTAGGCTTGGGCATATCTGTCCCCGCGAGCGCCGATACGCCTACACCTAACATCATGATAAACCCTATCGATGCGGCCACCTGTAATGTTCTCATCACTACCCTCTCAATGCTGTATGTCACAACTAAGTATGACTATCACTTCATACTTATTGAACTTAATATGATTTACTGCGTATTAAATGAGACCGCTAAAGGTTAATTATCATTTCATCTAAAGTCGTTCATGATAGTGAAGTAGGTTGTCTGCAAAACTGCAAAGTAAAGGAATGGGTGTGAGTAAAATAAGTGAGAATCTCTATCAAAAGCTAACCAATGATGACGAAGCGCGTGCCTGTAAAGCGATTGACGATAAGGCGTGTAAAGAAGTTCCCGGTAACTACGTACTTATTTTATTGAGTCAACTATTTAGCAAATTAGGAGATGCCCTACTCAACCCAAAGATCACGCTGCCTTGGCTGATGCAATCACTCGGTGCTCCCGCTTATATGATATCGGCTCTGGTCCCCATTCGCGAGTCCGGTTCACTGATCCCACAATTGTTTATTGGCCAGTGGGTGCGTAAGCACGCTAAACGAAAGCACCTTTGGTCTCTCGGCGCACTTACTCAAGCTATTTGTGTACTACTTATGGCACTGCTTGCATGGCAGCAAACTGAAAATCAATTATACGCTTGGTTGGTACTTGGATTACTGGCGATTTTTAGCATCGCCCGCAGCTTAAGTTCCGTGTCGTCAAAAGATGTCATCGGTAAAACTATCCCTAAACAAAAGCGCGGCCAGCTTAGCGGCCAAGCCGCCTCTGTCAGTGGACTTATAACCGTTACATTTGGTGTCGGGCTTTTTATCGCTGCCACTCAAGTAAACAAAGTCAACTTTGTGATCACACTGGTACTAGCTGCAATCTTTTGGCTGATTGGTGCGTTAACGTTCTCAAAAATCAAAGAATATGAAGGGGCAACCGAAGGTGGTGAAAGCGGATTAGATAAAATAAAGCAAGATTTAGCACTGTTGAAAACCGATCCAATACTTAAAAAGTTCATTTTAGCCCGTGGATTGCTATTAAGTTCTGCGCTTATTCCGCCCTATTTCACCGTGCTGGCGCAGCAGAATATTGGCAACGGTGCATGGGTGTTGGCAGCTTTGTTAGCGGTGTCTGGACTTGCTAGTTTAGTCAGTGGTGCATTTTGGGGTCGCCTTGCCGATCAATCCAGTAAACACGTGCTGATTTATGGTGCTACAATCACCGTTGCTATCACTGCTGTACTACTGGCAACTTCTTTATTTTATTCTTCACTGCTAGAAAAAATCTGGTTTATTCCACTTTGCTATTTTGTCATTGCCATCGCTCACCAAGGCGTGCGCGTGGGTCGCAAAACCTACGTGGTCGATATGGCCGAAGGAAACAAACGCACCAGTTACGTCACGCTTAGTAACACAATTATCGGTATTGTACTTTTATTAACAAGTGCACTTGGTGTCGTTGCCTCGGTATTTTCAATTAATGTGTTACTTGCACTCTACATTATGGTCACGATATTAGGCATCGTGCTGACAAGCCGCTTACCTAATGTCACTGAACGGTAAAAGCTGTTACTTCACCGACAAACTGTGTCTAAATTTCTCCAAATGAGGTAAAAACGCCGCAATTTTAGTTATCTGAGGATAAAATTATGTCATTGACTACGCGTTTTTCTGCTTTAGCGCTGGCGGTTGCCAGTATGACTTCTGCAAATGCCGCTGACTTTGAGTTCAATACCAAGCTTGCAGACGCTGATGCACTGGTACTTTTTCAAGCTGGTGAAAACCAAAGTAACCTAAAGTTCCTGGATAAAGACACTCGCAAACAATTGGCGCGCGCAATTGCTGCTGAAGATTTTAAAGGCGCGTATGGCAAAACAGTTGAAGTATTAGCACCTGTAGACTCTGATTATAAGCGTATCTTCATTGTTGGTTTAGGTGACGCAGGCGAACTCAACGCCAGCAAAATGACCAAACTTGGTGGTAACCTACACGCTAAATTCGAAGGTAAAAAGCTGGAGAATGTTGCGGTTGCATTCGAAGACGTTGAGGGAGCGCTTTCAAATGCAGAACTAGCAGCACAATTTGCACACGGTGCAAACCTTCGTGACCACACCTTCGAAGTATACAAAAAAGAGCCAAACACTTTTAACGTAAGCTATCACTTCGACGTTGCCGATAAACAAGCAACACAGGCTCAGTATAAAGCACTACAACACATTCAAGCTGGCGTGTTTTTAGCGCGCGACTTAACCTCTGAAGTCGCAACAGAAATGACTCCAGTAGACTTTGCAAAAGCGGCAAAGGAACTTGAACAATATGGCGTTGAAGTAAAAGTACTAGCACCAGCTGAACTTAAAGAACTTGGCATGGGTGCGCTTGAGGGCGTTGGCCGTGGTAGTGAGCACGGCTCTCGCTTAGTTGTTGCACATTATAAAGGTAACAGCGAGACACCAATTGCCCTGATCGGTAAAGGTATTACTTTCGATTCTGGTGGTTATAGCATCAAAACCGGCGCTTCGATCGCACGCATGAAATCTGACATGGCGGGCGCAGCTGCCGTGCTTGGTACAGTAAAAGCAATGGCGCTAAGCAAAGCAGACGTAAACGTGGTAGCAGTCATGGGTATGGCGGCAAATATGGTGTCTCAGTATGCAATTGCACCGGGTGATGTACTGCGCACTGCAGAAGGTATTAGCGTAGAAGTGGTCAACACAGATGCTGAAGGCCGTTTGGTGCTGTCTGATGCGATGTGGTATGCACGTAAACATTACAGCCCTGAGATCATGATTGACGTCGCGACATTAACGGGCTCTAAAATTCGTGCTGTTGGTAATGAATATTCAGCAATTTTCTCTGAAGATGATAGCTTAATTACAGAATTTACCAACGCAGGTAAGGTTGTGAACGAAAACGTATGGCGTCTACCGCTTGGCTATAAGGACAAACTAAAATCTGACATCGCCGATTTCCAAAACGTAGGTTCAGGTGGTCCTGGTGCAACAACTGCTGCGACTTTCCTACAACAATTTGCAGGTGACACCCGTTGGGTTCATATCGATATTGCCGGTAACGCACTTTCAAGCTCAGCCAAAGACGAAGTACCAACTGGTGGTACAGGCTATGGCGTTCGCCTCTTAAGCGAGTGGCTATTAACTGCTAAATAAATCCTCAGATTTTAAGCCGTGTTTAAACACGGCTTTTTTGTGACTGCAACAAAATGGCAACTGATAGCAATAACTTCGTTTCAATTGCGAGGTGTGTTATAAGAAATATAACGTTTACCAAAGCAACCAATTGTTATTGTCTATGTCCGATGTGAGTTGTTATCTATTAGGTGAGCAAGCAATTGTTGTAAATGCAACATGTTTGCCTGATAGCAAAAGTCCAATTAATCAACGACTGTTCGCCCTCAAGAAATGGCTTGATAGTAGCGGTGATTTTATTGATGTGGTGCCTGCCAAATCTTCCGTTACTGCCTATTTAAAAGACCCCCGTAAAGCCGATCCGTGGCAACATAAAATCCAAGCACATTGGCAAGACCTAGAGGTAGCAGAGGTAAAGCCAACACACCATCATATTGAGGTGTTTTATGGCAAAGAATTCGGACAGGATTTTGAACGCATAGCGGACGAATTACAACTGACACCAAAACAGCTTATCGAGCTACACTCAAGCGTTGATTATCAAGTACAATTTATTGGCTTCTTACCCGGTTTTGCTTACTTATCAGGGTTACCAACCGCACTTCAATTACCCAGAAAATCCACACCAATTACCAAGGTCCCCAAAGGCAGTATTGCCATCGCAGACAGCTACAGTGCAATTTACCCGAGCCAATCTCCCGGTGGTTGGCATTTACTTGGACAAACCAATACTACGCTATTTGACCCAAATTCTGCATCAGCAAGCTTGCTGCAACCAGGAGATATCGTGCGTTTTGTGGAGAAATCATGCTAGAAGTTATTAAACCTGGGCCACTTTCAACTATTCAAGACATTGGCCGTCAAGGACTTCGCCACTTAGGAGTAAGTCAAGCAGGTGTCATCGACCCTGTTGCGCTTAAACTTGCAAATACACTCTTGTCAAATGACGACGATACTGCAGCTATTGAAGTGACCATTGGCTTATGCGAGTTTTACTTCCACGCCCCCACTAACTTTGTTATCACAGGGGCAGATCTCAATGCTGCTTTAAACGATGAAGTGATATACCCTTGCTGGCGCTACAGGGCTAAAGCTGGAGATAAGCTAACATTTAAACAAAACCGCGATGGTTTACGCGCTTATTTGGTGGTCGAAGGTGGATTTACCAACATAGACAAGCTGCTTGGGAGTTATTCAACCGATCTCATGGCAGGCTTTGGGGGTATAAGCGGCCGAGCTCTTAAACAAGGGGACAAGCTGAGCTACACGCCAAGCACTGCCAAGGACGCCGTTGGTGGCCTGCAGCCCAGCTACGAAAAGCTCATTCATTTTATCCCAGGCCCACATCTCGAGTTAATTTCCAACCAGACACTGAGTGTATTAAACGACACCATTTGGAAAGTAAATCTCAGCAGTAATCGTATGGGGATTCGCCTAAGTGGCCATAGTAGCCTAGTGCATGCACATAATATTGCAACCCAAGCTGTCCACCCAGGCGTTATTCAGCTCCCCCCTAGTGGCGAGCCCATTATCCTATTGAATGACTGCCAAACCACAGGCGGTTATCCAATTATTGGTACCATCATTCAAGCCGATATGCGCCACTTGAGCCAATTGGGCGCGGGCGATTGTATCCATTTAAAATCAACATCCCTTATAGATGCAGCAAAGGAATCTCACCGAGTACAGGCGCATCTCAATCAGCTAAGGCTAGCGCTTAAAAATAAAGAACAACAAAATGACTGAGCTAAATCTCCTTCCTCTTTCGGGCATTGCTGTGATTGTTATTGGCTTTGCTCTGAGGTTTAATCCCTTATTGGTTGTCACCTCGGCAGGTCTAGTTACTGGTTTTGCCGTTGGAATAGACTTTGTCGACTTAATTGCCACCTTTGGCGAAAAGTTTATGAACTCTCGCCAGCTTGCAAGCTTTCTACTTATCTTACCCGTGATTGCAATTTTAGAACGTTACGGCTTACAGCAGCGCGCTAAAGCTTGGGTTGCGGGCATAAAAGGGGCAACCACTTCTCGAATTTTAAGTATGTATTTTGTGGTCCGTGAGTGCTCCGCTGCGCTGGGGTTAATCAATTTAGCGGGCCAAGCGCAAACCGTTAGACCACTGCTCGCTCCGATGGCGATCGGCGCTGCGGCAAACCAATACGGCGACCTGCCACAAGATGTAAAAGACATGATAGGCGCACATGCTGCCGCCTGCGATAACATCGCCGTGTTCTTTGGCGAGGATATTTTTATCGCCTTTGGTGCTGTACTACTAATGGATGCATTTTTAAAAGAAAACGGCATTGCCGGGATTGAACCGCTACATATCGGACTTTGGGCAATACCAACCGCAATTGCCGCGCTCATTGTTCATCTTTTCCGGTTAGCGCGATTTGAGGCAAAAATCCGGGCAGAAATTGCGCGCTGTCAGCAGCAACAAAGCGAAGAAGAGCAAACACCTAGCAATACAAATTCAGCGCTTAAGGAGGAGTCATTATGAGCTTAATGAACACTCCTGACGCGCAATCTAGCTTACTTTCAATTGACAACATCTATTTATTAATTGGCTTTATTGTTATGTTTTTAGTGGTGAAAACGCTACAAGATAAGGCCCATCCTAAGCGCCTCACCACCGCCCTATTTTGGTTTTTATTTGGCTCTGTCTTTATCTTTGGTGATGCTTCTATCGCGTTGATTGGTGAGCGAAATACTTATTTATGGATTGGCATCAACGTGGTGATCATCGCACTACTTGCAGGTATGAATATGGTTTCCATGGGAAATTACGAAATGCCGTGCGAACGAGCCAAAACAGAAGACGCAAATCGGTTTGGTAATAAATTGTTCGTTCCTGCTGTACTTATTCCAATAGTTACCGTGATCTGTACTATCATCTTAAGTGAGATCCAGCTCGGCGACTTTTATCTATTCGATCAGGATCACGTGACGCTTTCAGCACTGACACTCGCTTGCACCATCGCATTACTGGTGAGCTGGAAAATAACCAAAGGCAGTCCACTACAAGCACTTTCTGAGTCTCGTCGCTTGGTCGACTCAATAGGCTGGGCAGCAATATTGCCACAGATGCTTGCAATGCTTGGCGGCGTATTTATCGTCGCCAACACAGGCACTGCAATCCAAGACTTAGTGACATTATTTATTTCGCCAGATAACCGTTTTATGCTCGTTGTACTGTATTGTGTGGGCATGGCACTCTTTACCATGATTATGGGCAATGCTTTTGCCGCATTTCCGGTAATGACGGCGGGTATTGCGCTGCCATTTTTGATCCAAGGCCACGGCGCTGACCCTGCACCGCTTGTAGCAATTGGCATGTATTCGGGTTATTGCGGAACACTGATGACACCGATGGCCGCTAACTTCAACATAGTGCCAGCGGCACTGTTAGATTTAAAAGATAAATACCAAGTCATTAAAGTGCAAATACCAACCGCTATAACGTTATTGGTGATTAATATTTTTCTTATGTACGGAGTCGTTTTTTAATGTCCAGTTACAGTAAACCTTGTGTCCTCGTTACTGGGTTCACCCCATTTGGTGGTGAGTCCATCAACCCTTCATGGCAATTAGCTCAGCTATTAGAAGGTGAGACCATTGAAGGCCACCTGATCCACACAAAAGAGTTACCTTGTGAATTTGACAAAAGTATTGAGTCTTTAACACAAGCGATAGATAAGTATCACCCAAGCATCGTGATCTGTTTAGGCCAGGCTGGTGGACGCTGTGATATCTCCATCGAACGTATCGCGATTAACATCAACGATGCCAGAATAGCCGACAACGCAGGAAACCAGCCGATAGATACACCAGTCGTTACACACGGACCCGATGCTTACTTTGCCTCTTTACCAATAAAAAGTATGCTAAGTAGTGCGATTCAGGCGGGAGTTCCTGCAAGTATTTCTAATACTGCGGGTACTTACGTGTGCAACCATGTGATGTATGGATTACTGCACTATCTTAGTACACATGACTTAGCGTGCCGTGGTGGCTTTGTGCATATTCCATACTTGCCCTCCCAAGCGGCGCACCACCCTGGTGCACCCAGTATGGACATTGACACCCTAGTTAAAGGAATAAAGATCCTATTAACCAGTGCCATTACACAAAAGCAAGATATTAAGCTTGTCGCTGGAACGACACACTAATAAGAATTGCCCTACAATGGTGCAAGATTGCACCATTGCATATCACAAAAAATTCACATTTTCTCTATTTCATTGTGTGACTTATCAAATTATTTTTGGTAGAACTTAAACTATCTCATGGTAACTATGCTTCCGTGAGCAATAATAATTTGTTGATATTATCAACACATAAATAGGAATGAGGAAATATGTGTTCAATTTTCGGCGTACTTGACATCAAGACCGATCCCCTTGCACTTCGAGAGCAAGCGATCGAAATGTCAAAAAAACTAAGACACCGTGGCCCCGACTGGTCAGGGGTATATTCAAGTGAAAAAGCCATCCTAGTTCATGAACGTTTGGCAATTGTCGGCGTTTCTAGCGGCGCACAACCATTATTTAACCCTGAAAAAACACATATTTTGGCGGTAAATGGTGAAATTTATAATCATAAAGAGCTTGCAAAAGCACTGACCGTTCCATTTGAATTTCAAACAGAGTCAGACTGTGAAGTGATCTTGGCGCTATACAAGCAAAAAGGCCCTGAGTTTTTAGATGATCTCAATGGAATTTTTGCATTTTGTTTGTACGATGAAACGGAAGATGCCTTTTTAATTGGTCGTGATCATATCGGTATCATTCCACTTTACACTGGCCGTGATCAAAGCGGTAACCTCTATGTCGCCAGCGAAATGAAAGCGCTCACACCTATTTGTACACAAATTGAAGAGTTTCCTCCTGGCCATTATTGGTATTCAAAAGAAGGGGGTCCAAGAGAGTATTACCAACGCGACTGGCAAGCGTTTAGTGCTGTAAAAGACAATGAGGCCAGCCCCGAAGCGGTTAAAAATGGGCTAGAAGCCGCAGTAAAACGCCAATTGATGTGCGATGTGCCATATGGCGTGTTGTTGTCTGGTGGTCTCGATTCTTCTGTGATTTCCGCTATCACACAAAAGTTCGCAGCAAAGCGTATCGAAGATGATGATGCTTCCGATGCTTGGTGGCCAAAACTTCACTCATTTTCCATTGGCTTGGAAGGCTCACCCGATCTCGCTGCGGCACAAAAGGTAGCGGATAAAATCGGCACAGTTCACCATCCCATTCACTTTACCGTACAACAAGGGCTCGATGCCCTTAAAGAGGTGGTCTATCACCTAGAGACCTACGATGTCACAACCATTCGCGCTTCTACTCCTATGTACCTTATGGCACGCTACATTAAAGCTATGGGCATTAAAATGGTGTTATCGGGTGAAGGGGCTGATGAACTATTTGGCGGCTATTTGTATTTCCACAAAGCACCAAATGCTGAAGAGTTTCACAACGAGCTAAATCGAAAGATCTCGAAACTGCATATGTTTGATTGCTTACGTGCAAATAAGTCGATGGCAGCTTGGGGAGTTGAAGCACGTGTTCCCTTCTTAGATAAAGAATTTGTCGATATTGCCATGCGTACCAACCCAGACTACAAAATGTGTAAAGATGGCCGTATCGAAAAGCACATTATCCGCGAGGCGTTTGATGGCTATTTACCCGATGACGTATTGTGGCGCCAAAAAGAGCAATTTTCTGATGGCGTGGGCTATAGCTGGATCGATTCGCTAAAAGAGTATGTCAATCAGCAAGTGAGCGATTCGGATCTTGAAAACGCCCACTACCGCTATCCAATCAATACACCGGATAGCAAAGAAGCCTATTATTATCGCACCATTTTTGAGTCGCATTTCCCAGGAGAAGCGGCAGCTAAGTGTGTTCCTCACGGCAAGTCTGTGGCGTGTTCAACGCCCGAAGCGCTTGCTTGGGACGAGTCTTTCCAGCGCAATGCCGATCCATCAGGTCGCGCAGCAAGCTCACACAACGAAGCGTATAATCAAAAATAAGAAAGTAAAAAAGGGACGCTCGTCCCTTTTTAAAAAACTGACAGTGTTTGAATTAAATAAAACGCTTGATAATAAAGTCGACTTTCACACGCTTAGCCTGGCCAAGGAGTTTTTTCACAGGTGCTGGATAATCCGCCAATGTCTCGAGATCATCGTGGCTTTCGATGCGACGGCAATGTTTTAAGATCTCTTGCTTTTCTAACTCGATTTGAGGCAACAATGCTTTGTCGGGATCTTCTATTAGAATGCCATTTTCAATATCTAACCCCCATGCCCTTGGGTTGAGGTTATGACCACTCATTAAATGCGTATCGCCATCTTTGCTCACTCCCTTCAAGTGAAACGAGTTGTTGCCATCTTGCCACAGATACACATCCAACAATCCGGCAGTTATAAAGCGGCGTTGCGACTTGATAAATTTATACAAAATGGTTTCGTACAAATACGGAAGCGCTCCAATTCGGCTAAATGGCTGCTCTGGACTGATATAGAAATCATTTGCCGTTTTATCCCCCACCACTATTGTCACCTTTTTACCTGTTTTCAGTAAACGACGTAACGAGCGAAGTAAAGGAGCCGGAAAATTGAAGTAAGGGGTGTAAAGTACTAACTCTTGTTCTGTGGTATCGAAAAGCGCCTTAATAAGACGGTTTAGCTTATTAGTTCTACGACCAAAACCTAAAAATGGACGAACCGTTAGACCTTCTCGACTGTTCGCCTTTGAAATATCATAACTGGCCTTTTTCAACTGTTTCATCAGCTGTTTTTGCTCAGTACGAATGTCGAGTAAAGTAGGTAATGGACGGATGTCGAGTCTAGGTACTGCGTCAGACGCTATCAGCACTTGATCGGTAAAGTGGCAAAAGCTATCCGCGAGCTGTGCTTGTTTAATCACAAAATAGCGGTCTAGACGGTATTTTTCATCATGATGCAAATAGACATTATTTAAACTAGCACCGCTATAAAGCAGGATATCGTCAATAACAAAGCCTTTTAAATGCAACACGCCAAAAAGTTCTTTTGCTTTTACCGGCACACCATACACTTCAACTTGAGTGTCCAGTTGCTCTTTTAAATCACAATATAGCTTGGCGTTGCCTTCTGACTTTTCAGCGCCAATGAGGCCGCGTTGCGCACGGTGAAAATCAACCAACACTTTTACCGTTAAGTCTGGATTTTGCTGTGCAGCCTCGTGCAATGCGTGCAATATCTCACGACCCGCCTCATCATCTTGTAAATAAAGTGCGGTGATATAAATACGCGTTTTTGCCTGTGAGATCAGTTGTAAAAGTGTCTGATGATATTGCTTAGCATCAGTTAACACCTCACAATCTTGTGCACTTAACCCGAAGCCTGGGGTATTCTGCCAAAATGCCATATGTACCTTTTCAATTAGGCTATCAACTCTTGATAGCAAAACAAAATTCTCTAAAACATATCAAAAAAAAAACCTGAGGTCATGAAATACTGCTGTTTTTTGCTAGTCCCGAACAAGATTGCTCAATCTGTAGTCGATTTAAAACAAAACAGTACAAATTTTTTGACAACTTGCCAATTTATACCAAATCAGATTACGGTTTTTTATTTACTTCCCTATTGAATTACATAGAATCGAACAAACTTTTGCTTAATAGCATTTTTTAGAATTTAGTTAGGAAAATTACATGAGCGATGCAAAACACTGCAAACTGTTGATTTTAGGTTCGGGTCCTGCAGGTTACACTGCCGCGGTATACGCAGCACGGGCAAATTTAAACCCAGTACTAATCACAGGTATGCAGCAAGGTGGTCAGCTGACTACAACTACTGAAGTCGAGAACTGGCCTGGTGATGCACATGGTTTAACGGGTCCAGCTCTTATGGACCGTATGAAAGAGCATGCAGAGCGCTTTGAAACTGAAATCATTTTCGATCACATCAACAAAGTTGACGTGACGAAGCGCCCTTTCACACTCACTGGCGATCAAGGCACTTATACTTGTGATGCGTTAATCATCGCAACAGGTGCATCTGCTAAATACCTTGGTCTTGAGTCTGAAACAGCGTTCCAAGGCCGTGGCGTATCTGCTTGTGCAACTTGTGATGGATTCTTCTATCGTGGTCAAAAGGTTGCGGTTGTTGGTGGTGGTAATACCGCGGTTGAAGAAGCACTTTACCTATCAAATATCGCTGAAGAAGTACATGTTATTCACCGCCGCGATTCTTTCCGTAGTGAGAAAATTCTTGCCGATCGCTTAATGGATAAAGCGGCGAACGGTAACGTAGTATTACACCTAAATCGCACACTAGATGAAGTGCTAGGTGATGAGATGGGTGTTACTGGTATTCGTATCAAAGATGCTGATTCAGAAGCGACAGAGCAGCTTGATCTTGCTGGTGTTTTCATCGCGATTGGTCACAAACCAAACACAGATATGTTTGAGGGCCAGCTAGAGATGAAAGATGGTTATTTGGTAGTGCAATCAGGCCTCAATGGTAATGCAACACAGACTAGTGTTGAAGGTGTATTTGCAGCAGGTGATGTGTCTGACCACATTTACCGTCAAGCAATTACCTCAGCAGGTACAGGCTGTATGGCAGCACTAGATGCAGAGCGCTTCTTAGACAGCCAAAAATAATAGATAAATGGGTCGGTCTAGACTGGCCCTCTTCCCTCCTTGCCTTAATTTGCTATATTGAAATAAATAACAATCTTGTAGTTTGTTCAATGATCCAACAACTGTTCCATCTCGCCCGCGATGACTTTCGCTTTCCGCCAAATCACTATGCCTTGTCTGAACCAGATGGACTGCTTGCCATTGGCGGGTGTTTACAGGTAAAACGACTGAAAAACGCTTATGCCAATGGGATCTTTCCTTGGTTTAATGAAGGTGAGCCAATCATGTGGTGGAGCCCAAGCGAACGCGGGATCTTGGAGCTTCAAGATTTTCATTGTGGTAAAACGCTAAGAAAAGCCCAACGCAAACTCAGTCCGACCGTCACAATCAATACCGCCTTTTCACAAGTGATTCAAGCTTGTAGAAATCAACGAATGGCCGCTGAAGGAACTTGGATCACGAATGCGATGTTGGCTGCGTATCAGCAAGCGCACATTCAGGGATTAGCACATAGTGTGGAGGTATGGGATAAAGGCAACCTCGTTGGCGGGCTCTATGGCATCATGCAGTCCGGTGTATTTTGTGGTGAATCTATGTTCCACACCTTACCTAATACGTCCAAAATGGCGATGTGGGCACTGGTTAATTGGCTCAAAGCCCATCAAGCACATTTTATTGATTGCCAACTCGAAAATCCTTATTTAACAAGTTTGGGATTAAAAGTTGTACCAAGGAGCGAGTTTTTGACTAGACTTAGATTGGCGGATCGATTTGAGATCCCATCATCAATGTGGCAGCCTCAGGAGTTGAAAGCTATCTATGAATGAACACTTTCCTTCTAAAATCGGACTGAGCCAACAATTTAGTTGTAGTTATTTACCTGAGCAGAAGGAACAGTTACTGGTTATTCTAGACCCAAATTGTTACAGCCCAGATAGATTTGAACAATTGTTAGCATTAGGGTTTCGCCGCAGTGGAGACCAGATTTATCGTCCGCACTGTCCCGCATGCTCAGCTTGTCAATCAGTAAGAGTATTAACTCAAGAATTTAAACCGAGTAAATCTCAAAAGCGCAAACGTAATAAATTAAAACAAGATTATCAGCTTATTATTAGCCATCAGGAGCGGCCTGAATACTATCCGTTATACGAGAAATATATCAGTCTACGCCACAGCGATGGCTCTATGTACCCACCTAACCGTCTCCAGTACGAAAGCTTCTTATTTTGTCGTTGGATGAACATCGTCTTTATCGAGCTATGGCACAAAGATAAATTAATTGCAGTGGCGGTCACAGATTCAATGCCCTATTCATTGTCTGCTATTTACACCTTTTTCGATCCTGAGTATGAATCACTAAGTATCGGTACTATCATGATCATGGCTCAGTTAGAACAGGCGGCGAAACAGAATAAACCCTATTTGTACTTGGGTTATCAAATCGACGAATGTAAAAAAATGCGTTACAAAACCCAATTTGTTCCAGCACAAAAGTTAGTTAAAGATATTTGGCAAGATATTGATCCCGCTCCCCCGCAATCTTGTGGTTAGTGCTTAGTATTCCTGCATGCTTAAGCTCAAATGCAGGAATACTTCTCCTTTTACACCCTTATTATCCCGTTGCATGGACAAAAAACATGCGTTACTAGCAGACTTTCCTATGCTAGAATAGCGCCCTTGCCTAGTAATATGGCTCCAGATTTTGAGATGCGTTAGGAATAGAAGCGAAAAACTTTAGTAAAACTGGCTGAATAAACGACCAAATTAACAAAAAATCAGCTTGTAACTTTACTTATTCCCCGCTTTTGGGCAAAATCTGCATCGTTTAATTTAACCAAGAGGTGATACGCTACACATGGCGAAAGAAGACGTAATTGAAATGCAAGGCACGGTCCTTGACACGCTACCAAACACAATGTTCCGTGTTGAACTAGAAAATGGTCACGTGGTTGTTGCACATATTTCTGGAAAAATGCGCAAAAACTACATCCGTATTTTGACTGGTGACAAAGTTACTGTTGAAATGACGCCTTACGACCTATCAAAGGGACGTATTGTCTTCCGTGCTCGTTAATCTGCGTGTGTAGATTTATACTAAGTTGATGCCGTAAACTCGTTGATACCCAAGCGACTTCAACATACTGATGTTACTTAG
>NZ_JAKRFW010000050.1:0-37054 GCF_022347905.1 Pseudoalteromonas sp. Of11M-6
CAAATAAGAGGTTGATGAAAAGCGTTCATCCATGAACTTCATCGACATTCGAACATCCATGTACATCAAAACCCGTTGCAGCAATGCGACGGGTTTTTTTGCTATGTGTGATTTAAAAATCTCGCGAGGTAAACTCGCTCCTACCACAGTATAGGCACAGTGCAACATGGTGAGAGGTGGTTCACCCACCGATGGCTTGCAATGAAGTTCCAGCAAAAAATGTACCTCAAAACCCGTTGCAGTAATGCAACGGTGGGGTATAGAGAGTCACGCGAGGTGAGCTCGAGCCCACCATATACATTGCTAGGGTGTGAAAAAACTCCAGGCGATAAAACGGCTTGTCTTATTACCTTGCTCCATCTCGATCACTTTTACTTGCTCTGCAGCGAACTGTTTAAGTTGCTGTTTAAGTGGTTTGACGTTGTCTTTATTAGAGATAAGGGAAGTAAACCAATAAACTTGCTCTTTGAAAGTGGCACTCTCAGAGATCATATCCAGTATAAAACGCTTTTCTCCACCTTCACACCATAACTCTTGAGCTTGGCCGCCAAAATTTAGCGAGGCTTGTGGTGCTCGGTTAAGGTTTTTCCACTTTCTTTGCGTGCCCTTGTTTGCATCTGCTTCACTGGAATGGAAGGGCGGGTTACACATTGAAAAATGATAAAACTGGTTTGCTTTTATTATTGTTTTAAAAAAGTGATTAGGCTGCTTTTGTTGCATCACTTTTACCGGCAACTTATTTAGTTCTGCGATGGTTTTGGCACACTTCACAGCAAGAGGATTGATGTCAGAGGCCACAAAGCGCCAGTTATATTCTCTTGATCCCAAGATGGGATAGATCAAATTGGCACCAGTGCCAATATCTACGCCTTGCACCTTATCTGGCAAGTTACTTTCATCTAACAGATCTTTCAACGCATGGATATAGTCTGCTCTGCCTGGAACCGGCGGGCATAAAAATTGTGCGGGGATATCCCAAACTTGTATATCGTAGTCTGATTTAAGCAATGCTTTATTTAACAGTTTTACGGCATCTGGATTAGTGAAGTCGATGCTTTTTATGCCATCAGCTCGGTTGTAAGTAAAATTCTTTAAAGCGGGTTCAATCGCTATAAGCTTGTCTAGATCATAGCCTGAGTTATGCTTGTTTCTTGGGTGCACAGGATTCTTCGAATAAATAAAAAGGATTATAACACTTTTAATCGAACGCTTAAGTCTTGAATACTGGCTTTATCTTAGAGGCATATCAACCCTTTTATTTGCTTCGTTTAAGAGTTTACTTATCAATCAGTCAACTGGTACGATGAGGTTAGTGTTAAAAGAATAAAAACAAAGAAATGATAGAGCAAAAATCACTATTAGTAGATATAGCAGATGGACATAAACTCCACCTCAGATATATAGCAAAACCGGATAGTAGCGGCCCCGCTGTGTTTTTTATGCATGGTGCGGTTGAAAATGGCAAAATTTTTTATACTGAAAGTAATAAAGGGCTAGCGCCTTTTTTAGCTGAACACGGCTATCGCTGTTTTGTTGGTGATCTTCGTGGGCGAGGAGAGAGCATACCTAAAATCGACGCTGAAGCGGATTATGGTCAAACTGAATCAATCTTGCACGAAATCCCTGAAATGCTGAATTTTATCGAACGATATACCGGATCTAGAGCACAATATTGGATTGCGCATTCTTGGGGAGGAGTATTGATGAATAGTGTTTTTGCACGCTTTCCTGAAGAAATTCAGCATGTTAAAGCATGTGTTTATTTTGGCTCTAAGCGTAGTTTACATAACAATCACCCGAGCAAATTACTTAAAGCAAACCTGATATGGTTTAACGTTGCGCACTATTATTCGAAAAAGCATGGGTACTTACCTGCGAAGAGACTTGGTTGGGGAAGTGATGATGAGTCTTTAAAGTCACATGCACAAAGCGCTGACTGGGCACAGAAGCACCCATGGGTTGACTCGGATGACGGTTTTAATTATGCCGCGGTATTACAAGACATGACGTTGCCTCCAATCTTGCACATTGCTGGCGTTAAAGATAAAGCACTGGCACAACCTGTCGATATTCAAGCGTTTATTCGTGAATCTGGAAAGGGGATACAAGAACTCAGAATTTATGGAAAAAAGCACGGCCATCGGCACAATTATGGGCACATAGACATGTTAACCCATAAACATGCACGTGATGATCAGTTTAAAGATTTGCTGGCGTGGTTTGATCGCTTTGTGGTTGAGCAATCATCTTCTCAATAAATGCTTCATAGCGCTGCCACTTTTCCAGTGGCTGCGTACTGATTGGCTTTCTGACCTGCGCCTTACTTAGGGTATGCACCGGCTTTTTAGATTTGTGAAACTCCAAGCATTCAGGTTCGTATTTTTGATATAAAAAGCTCAAGCATTGTTTGAGGGACTTTTCAGGCTCTGCAATAAGTTGTTCGTAACTGAGCGTAAAAATATCTCTTTTCATAAATTGGTTAAAATGTGACATCAAGTCGCTTTGCGCTTGCGCATACAAGGCAAATTCACTTAAAGAGCAGAAGTAGGGCTCGCTTTCGGCGAAATGATTACTGTAGACCGACCAGGCTGTTGCATTGAGGTTGCGAGTTAAATGAATAATTCGCGCCTCAGGGAAGAGCTTGTGGATTAAGCCCAGATTTTGAAAATTAGCTGGAAGTTTATTGATCACCACTTCTTCCGGCACTCGATGTCGCTTTATCTCGTCGACATAGAGTATGCGGCAATGATCTAACATAGAGTTACTTAGTTGGTCTAAACAACCTGGGAACTCTGAATTGTTGCGTTTACTGAGGTAAGGGACAATTTTATCGCTGATCACGGTATTCTCGCCTAGTGTACCAACATGTGAATGTTGCACTAGCATTTGTTCTAGGAGAGTCGAGCCAGTTCTTGGCAAACCAACAATAAAAACAGGGGTAAATGTTGTCTTAACCTTATCACTAGGTTTATCAAAAAACGCTTTGCCACAATACTTTTTGATTGATTCAAAAAATGGCAGCATGTCTACAGTACGAAACTCGCTCATCAGCAGCTGTGTATCATTCGCTAAAGCATAGTTATCTTGGGCTGCATTAAAGTTACCTAACTGTTCATGACACTTAGCTAGAGCATAGTGGACCACGGTTTTTAGTCTCGGTGCTTCAAACTCATTTTCCAATTTTTCTAAAATCGCTAAATATGTAGGTAATTCTTTGGCTGAGGACATTTGTACCAGTTCGTACAGCATAAAGGCAGTCACTGTACTATGAGGACAATCTAACCCCGCTTTAAAGACATTTTTAGCTTGTTCAATAAAGCCATAGTCCAGATAAAATTGACCGAGTTGGTAATGGGCTTGGGCATTATGTTTTGCCACGCTTAAGGTGTATTCAAGTACGGTTTTTGCGTCAACCGGTGAACCTACGGCTAAAAATGCATCGGCCAATGCGAAGAGCGGCTCAAGCATTTTTGGTAAATGTTCGCAGGCTCTTTTTAAATAGTAGATTGCGTTATCATACTGCTCTAAACGCATGCAAATGCGGCCTAGACCAAATAGAGCTGGACCGTTGTTAGGTGACTGTTTTAGTACAGACTTGTACATAAACTCAGCTTCTCTAAGCTTGTTTTCGGCTAATAATTCGTTGGCTCGCTTTAATAACAACATGTTTGTATTCAAAATTAACTGCTTTGTTATATAGGATAAAAATAAAAAGGCGAAATAGCTAATGCTAGTTCGCCTTTGTTTCTGGGTTACAGTAAAAGTTAGAACGTATAGGTTGCTTTCACATAGTAGAAACCACCATTAATACCGTATGGTGAAGTTTCATAGTATTTGCCACCCCAGTTGTTATTTGGGATACCTGTAGCGTCAAAGAAGTCTAGTTCTTCAGCATCTTGGTCAAAGATATTATTTGCACCAACAGATAGACTGATCGAATCTGTTGCAAAGTAGGTAAGCTCTGCATCAAATGTGATTGTCGCGTCCGCTGTTTTTGCTGTTGCATCATAATCGACGTGAACGCCTTGGTATTCGCCAAAGTAGTTCATACGAACAAAACCTGAGAAGTTATCCCATTGCTGAGCCCAAGTTAATGTGCCTCTGTGCTTCGGTAAGTCGTTTTCTAAACGAGATACCTTGAAGTCACCTGTGATAGCAGAGAAGCGGTCTACTTCGGTTTCATTCCAGTTGTATGCGGCACTGAATGTTGCATAACCACCCAGCATATCCATAGAATAGTTACCAACTAAGTCGATACCTTGAGTCGTGGTATCGAAGTCGTTAGTGAAGAAGCTCACCTGCGCTAAGTTATCAACGTTAGGAACACCCGCCGCTTTAAGGGCTGCTTTGTCAGCATCACTTAAAACGATTTTTTCAGACTGGCTTAGACGGTCAGTTACTTCAATGTTGTAGTAATCTAACGTAATAAATAAGTCGCCAGAGCGATATACCGCACCTAGTGTGTAACTTTCTGACTCTTCAGGAGTCAATTCAGTACCACCAAGCTGCTCTGAAACAGGGTTTGTTGGTGGTAATAGTGCTGAATCTACCAATACACCACTGCTTAAGTTTGTCTGCACGTTAGACACGTTAGCTTGACCTACCGTTGGCGCGCGGAAACCGGTACTGATTGAACCACGAACCGAGAAGTCTTCGGTAACATGATATTGACCCGTGATCTTAAAGTTTGTAGTCGAACCAAATGAATCGTAATCTTCGTAACGAAGCGCCCATCCCATCATAAACTCTTCAGTAAATGGGGTCTCGATATCCACATAAGCAGCATAGTTACGACGAGTGTACTCTCCTGCTGCAGAAGGTTTGAAGCCTGGGAAACCATTTGAACCTATCCCAAAGCCTTGCTCAGTCAGTGGCCCTGCAATAAATGATGCTTCATCACCTGAAAGTACTTCAAATGTTTCTTCATGCCACTCAAGACCTGCTGCAACGTTTACATCGTAAGCTAGGTCAAAGTCATAGCCTTTTGACACGTCAAAGTTAAAATTCTTTTCCAGTTGGATGTATTTACCTGGGCTGAAGTCCATAGGCGTATCTGCGCCAAGTGAAGCGTTTACCGTGTTAGTGATGAAGTAACGTGATTCGTTACGACCAACCGAGCCACTTAAGTCCCAGTAACCCCCCTCCAAAAAGCCGTCTTTAAACTCACCTTCAACGCCGATAGTTAAAGAGGTATCAGTGATGTTACCACCAAAGTTCGGCGTGAAACCTCCAGGTAAAATTTCATTAAAGGCAAAACAGTTTCTACCTAACTCGGTATCAGCAGCAATTAATTGATACGCTGGGATGTTCGCTACATTTTTATCCGTCAAGTTAACTACCGGACATTCGATACCCACACCTACACCATCTAAGTCTCCCACTAACAGCGTTTCACCACCGTCGTTGGAGTATACACCAGGACGGGTTTGTGGGTTTCGATAATAGAATCCGCCTTTAACGTCTCGCTCAGAGTAGTTGCCAAACATATAGAATCGAGCATTGTCAGTGACATCTACGCCAACATTACCGAAGATGCTTATATCATCTTTAATTTCTGGCGCACCCCAGATCTGCGCTGGGTCACCAACTCCTTCAACTCCGGCACCAATGTAAGCTGCTGCATCAGGACGTTGAACACTGCGGCTAGTCGCATCCGCTTCTTTGTACTGAAAGCTTAAGTTAGCAAATCCATCATCCGTAAATGGCAAACCTACGTTACCTTCGATAACTGTCGTGTCGCCGTCACCTTCGTAGTATTCACCTTGACGAATAGAGAACGAGCCCCCTTCGCTAGCGTCTTTAAGTACAAAGTTCATTACACCCGCGATTGCATCTGAACCGTACTGCGCGGCAGCACCGTCGCGAAGTACCTCCACCTGTTTGAGCGCGATACTAGGGATCACTGAAATATCAGGGCCCTGTGCACCGTCGTTAATACCGCCACCTAAAAAGGCAATAACCGATGAACGGTGGCGACGCTTACCATTTAACAAAATCAGCGTACTGTCCGCAGGCAATCCGCGTAAGTTAGCTGGCCTTACTAGAGTCGCTGCATCACTGATTGGGTTTGCATGTACGTTCAAAGATGGTACAGATCCTTTCAGTAATTCCAGCATGTCAGAGCCCGCAGCTTTCGACATATCTTCTGCACCGATGATGTCGATAGGTACCGGTGACTCCCCAACAGAGCGAGGCGCTGCCCGGGAGCCAACTACCGCGATTTTTTCAATTTTTTCATCTGCTTTTGCTTGGTTGGCTTCTTCAGCCATTGCGGTGGTAGTAAGAAGTGACGTTGTTGCTGCTGAAGCGAGCGCGAAGCGAATTGCACGGCGCACCGTGTTACTTTTTAGTTTCATCCTGTTTCCCCAGTTGATTGTTGTTGTCATACCAATAAAAAGGCCATTTATAATATTTTTACCTTTAATACACATATAATTTAATTTGCTATGTGTTGGCAAGCGCTTTTTTAAAATTAGCAGTGATTTCTGAAACTGCAACTTTCTTAATAACTTTTTGTTTAGGCTAAGAAGAATTGCAAAGGTTGAATGATAAGTTATTGTTGAAGATGAACTTTTGGACGGTTTAACTAGTTTTGAAGAGAAACACCCAGTTGCTTATAATTTGTTGTTACAAAGTTTAGCGAGATTACGGAAATTTCATTATTCAGTTTTTGTAGATTAATTGAGCAATGCTAGGTGCTAGTCTTTGTGTGAGTGATTATTGTACAGTTTTGTGTGGTAATTGAGGTTGATTTTGTTCTAGTTCGTTGTTTTGCACACTTTACGTATAACTTTACTCGTTAGAATAGCTAATTTGTACCAATGGCTAATAGCTAAAGTGCTAAAAATTTTGATAGACTCTGGACAACACTATCTTTGAGTTTATTAATGAAACTGATCAAAGTTGTCCATAAAGCACCGATGCGCGTTGCTCGGATCAGTAAACGCAGACAGCAAATAAGATTGCGCAGAGCAATGATTGCGCTCAAATGCGCACTAGAACAAGAGAAACAAGAAACGAAAGAAATGCTTGAGATATACAAGCGATATACTTTGGGGCGAGCGCATAAGGCTGAGCTAAAAACAGCAAACGCCCAACTTGTGGATATTCTCAAAGGATTAGGATTGGGTGTGTTTGCCGTTTTACCTTTTGCCCCCATTACCATTCCGATAATCGTAAAGGTCGGTCAATTAGTGGGCGTGGATGTTTTGCCTAGCTCATTCAACTTGAAAAAAAAGCCAACAAAAACCGAGGAACAGTGAATTTTCTTTTTAGCCTTGGTAATCTAAGTACGAACATAATAAATTTGAGGCCTACATGAACAACCTACTCGTTCACTCTGCGAAGGGTACACCCATTTCTATCTTCTCTGCTGCAGAATTAGCGTCATGGCAAGCGCAGCAGTCAAGTACGACACAGCTTTTCGTAAAAACCGCACAACTTCAATCGCAAAAAAATATTCTTATTCCGAATGCTGATTCTGGAGAAGTAGAGCGAGTTATTGTTATTGCTGAAGACGATGATTTTTGGCTATTGGGCGATCTTGCAAAGCAGTTACCAAAAGGTACTTATTTTATTGATATCGCTTCTGAGCAAGTTGAGAGCCACGCTATTGCGTTTTTACTGGGGGCGTATCAATTTTCTGCTTATAAAGAATTGCCAGCGATTGTCGCAAAGCTTGCTATCGAAGATGCTGATATATATGCCAAAGTAAAAGCGGCTGTCGAGTCTATTAATCTTGCAAGAGATCTAGTAAACACACCGGCTGCCGATATGATGCCTCAGCACATGGCTGAAGTAATGGAAGAACTTGCCGAGCAATATGGCGCATCATTTGAACAAATCATTGGTGATGAGTTATTAGAGCAAAACTACCCAACAATCCACATGGTGGGCCGTGCGAGTGACAATGCTCCGCGTTTGCTTGACTTACGTTGGGGTAATGAAAACCACGCAAAACTTACGTTAGTTGGTAAAGGCGTATGTTTTGACTCTGGTGGTCTGGACTTAAAACCTGCGTCTGGAATGCGTAATATGAAAAAAGACATGGGCGGAGCGGCTCATGTTATTGCGTTGGCCAATATGATTATGGCGGCAAAACTGCCTGTTAGATTACGCGTACTTGTCCCAGCGGTAGAAAATGCGGTTTCTCGCAATGCCTTTAGGCCAGGTGATGTGATCAAAACACGTAAAGGTATTACGGTTGAAATTGACAATACCGATGCCGAAGGACGCTTGGTTTTATGTGACGCATTGGCAGAAGCGCAAACAGAAGCGCCTGAGCTATTGATTGATTTCGCAACCTTGACTGGTGCGTGTCGCGTTGCACTTGGCACTGAACTGCCTGGTTTTTATTCTACAGATCAAGCGATTGCTTCTGAGCTAATGGAAATTGGTCTGGGTAATGCGGATCCTATTTGGCAACTGCCTTTGTTTGATCAGTATAAGGCGCTGTTCAAGAGCGATATCGCCGATATTGCTAACTGTGGTTCGACGCCGTTTGGTGGTTCAATAACAGCTGCACTGTATCTAAAAGAATTTGTTGAGCCAGCCACGACACCTTGGCTACATTTTGATGTGATGGCTTGGAACGTGAGAGCGTTACCGGGTAGACCTGTTGGTGGTGAAGCATTGGGTCTTAGAACCATGTTTAGTTATCTTGAGAAAAAGTTCAGCTAATCACAATCACAGAGCCTGAAATCTATGAAAAACCCAGCTACGTAAGCTGGGCTTTTAGTTTGTCTAATAACCGAATTGGTATAATTAATTTTAGATTAGTTTTACTGCTTTTCAGGAATGTTTTCTAAGATCCCTTTCATTTGCTGCCAATATAGGCCAACGCTTGAAATTTCTACTTTTTCCTCGGGAGAGTGTGGAAATTTGATGGTTGGACCAAAAGAAATCATATCCATGTTCGGGTAAGGTTCTTTGAACAAACCACATTCAAGACCAGCATGAATAACCATAATATGTGGCTTTTCACCGTAGATTGATTCATACATATCACGGAAAATAGCTAATACTTCTGAGCTTGGATCAGGTTTCCAGCCTGGGTAAGCACCACTAAATTCAATGTCTGCTTGTGTCAGCTCAGCCAGTGAACGCAACATACCCTCGACATCACTGCGACCAGAATCAATCAATGAACGGATCAAACATAGGACTTCTAAACTGTTATCTGTAGTAGAAATTACACCCATATTAAGTGAGGTTTCAACAACACCTGGAATATCATCGCTCATGCGTACAACACCATTAGGGCAAGCATTGAGAAGCGCTAATACTTTGCTTTCAGAAGCTTGGCTCATTGGCAACGTGGTACTTTTTGAGGTGCTGAGCGCAAATGTGATCCCGGTTTCTATGGCACATAATTCTTGCTTAATGATGGTTTCATAAGCTTCAATCAGCGCCTGGAACTCGCTTATTTGCGTTTCATCAAAACTAATGACAGCGTATGCTTCGCGCGGAATTGCATTGCGTAGGGAGCCGCCTCTGATCTCGATAAGTCTTAGATCAAAGTCTGCAATATGGTGTTTTAAGAATCTTGCGAGCAATTTATTAGCGTTTGCACGACCAGTGTGAATGTCGACGCCAGAGTGTCCGCCGCGTAAGCCTTTTAGAGACAGCTCAAAGATTTGATGGTGTTTAGGTAACGCTTCTCGCACGAGTTGTAGAGTTAAGGATGCATCTACACCACCTGCGCAACCCATATAGATTTCGCCTTCTTGCTCTGAATCGGTGTTGAGCAGAATTTCTCCTTCTAACCAGCCAGATTGCAAACCAAACGCGCCGCTCATGCCTGCTTCTTCATCAACGGTCAGTAACACCTCAAGTGGACCGTGTTTGATATCGTCAGCGTCTAATACGGCCAAACATGATGCCATGCCGATACCATTGTCTGCACCTAATGTAGTGCCAGTTGCAGTTACCCAATCATTATCAACATATGGTTTGATTGGATCGGTAACGAAGTCGTGTGCTGTATCGTCATTCTTTTGTGGCACCATATCAATGTGTGCTTGTAGTACAACAGGCTTACGATTTTCCATGCCACTTGTTGCAGCTTTTTTGATGAACACATTACCAGTGTTATCACGACGTACGTCTAAATTTTTGCTTTTAGCCCAGTCAGCAATAAAGCTTGCTAGCGCTTCTTCGTGTTTTGAAGGGTGGGGAATGGCACAAATTTGGTCAAAAAACTTCCAAATTGCTTGTGGTTCTAATTGACTGATCTCGGTATGCGCTTTGAGCACAATAAACTCCTTGGATGAGCGATAATAATATTGCAATATTACCACCCACCCAAGGGCAAGATCGAGCAATTAACCTTAATTCGGGAGAGTAGGTTAGTTATTGAGCTTGACTCGCGGCCACTGCTGGTGCAATCAACTCAAGACCTGTTTTATCGCAATCAGGTAAACGTGCATCCGACATCGCAATTGGGGTCGTTCTTTCTCCCCATTTTAAATAGCTCGCAGCCCAGGTTAATCCAGCGCCAAATGCCGCCGACATAATATTAGCGTGTGGCTTAATAAGACCACTTTCGACAGCTTCACACAGTGCAATTGCAATTGTTGCAGCTGAGGTATTACCGTACTTGTCGATATTGACCATGACTTTATCATCTGAAATTTCCAAACGATTTTGGATCGCTTGAATGATACGAAGATTTGCCTGGTGCGGGATAAGTACATCAATGTCTTCTAGTGATAGCTGTGCTTGGTTGAGTACATCATCACATGCTTCACTCATACCTTTTACAGCACGCTTGAAGATTTCACGTCCCTCAAAAGAGAGGTCAGAAGGTCCGGTGCTTGCACAGCGGTCCATATCGGTACCATAGTTTGGAATGTGTAATATACTTCTGTCAGTGCTATCACAGCCAGTTTTGGTGCCTAATAGGCCGGTTGGTTCCTCACTTGCTTCAAGCACGACAGCACCAGCACCGTCGCCAAATAATACCGCGCTGTCGCGCTTTGCCCAGTTTACATACCAAGTCATACGCTCAGCTGCAACAATGACTGCTCTTTTAATCATACCGGCTTGGATCTGTGCGGTGGCATTTTGTAATGCATACAAAAAGCCCGAACAGGCCGCATTGGTATCACATGCTGCAGCACCCACGGCTCCAATATTCTTTTGTACTAAAGAAGCTGTATTTGCCACCATAGTTGACGGGGTGCAGGTTGCAAGTAGAACAAGATCGATGTCTTTACCTTCAAGTCCTGCACATGCCAAAGCGTGTTGGCTTGCAACCGTTGCAAGTTCGGCAGTGCTAACATGACTAACGCGTCTGGATTTTATACCTGTTCTTGTACTTATCCATTCATCATTGGTATCAACGATGGTGCTAATTTCATCATTACTGATGCTCGCTGGTGGAATGCACTTACCCCAGCCCGTGATTTTTGCATAAACCATAGTGTCTCTTATTCTAATCCGACCAGTGGCCAATTTTTTATTTATACCAAATCCTTCACAGTATTGCCATAAAAGCGAAGCTGTGGCTTGTAAAACGGCGATATAACTGAGTTCGATCACACCTATTTTCGCTAGATTAGGTATAATTCTTTTATCTTAGCTTAGCTTCTTATATTTTCATGAAAATTGCGTTTTCTCCCAGCTCTGCATTGGGTCAACTGTTGTTGTTGCGATCTGTGGCAATCATCATTCAAATAGTGATGCTCGCTATCGCAGCTCTAGTTTTTGGTAAACAATTTGATTTTGTTGCAGTGGTTGGAGTGGTGGCAGCGGAGTCGGTATTTCAGCTATTAAGTATTTACGCCTACCGTAACACAAAAGAAGCCGCGTCTATTGGTATGACAATGCAATTGTTGGCGGACATTTTGTTTCTTACTATTTTGTTGGACCTGACGGGTGGAGCGACCAATGCGTTTGTGTCCTTGCTGGTATTGCCAACGGTTATTGCAGCAGTAACTATTCCAACTATCAACATGTTGATGGTGTCGGCTGGGGCGATTGGGGCTTATCTTTATCTTTATATAAAAATGTCTCATGAACATGTCCACCATATGGACATGAGCACTCACTTGCTCGGGATGTTAGTTAACTTTACTTTCACTATTATAGTCGTTGTTACCGTGGTGAGCATATTGGTAAAGCAAAATCGAAAAAAAGAGCGGGCAATTGCCATGTTACGAGAGCAGCAGCTACAGCAAGAGCAATTAATCGCATTAGGTAGTGCGGCCGCACAAGCAACCCATCAACTCGCCACGCCAATCGCACATTTGGCGCTATTACACGAAGAGCTGGAGGAGTCGTATCCAAAAGATCCATGTGTTCAAGAAATGTCGGAACCTCTTGGGAAATGTAAGGAGCAGCTTAATGTCTTTAGAGAATTCACTGAGTATATAAAGTCAGCGTCTAAACAAATGATAACTGCAGAGCATCTTGCAGAGCAGTTAAAAGAATTAACGAATTTACAATTTCCACGGCAGCATTTTCGATTCGATATTACTAATGTTCAGGGGGGGCTGTGCGATGATCCTATGTTGATGCCTTCGATTTTGAACCTTATTAGTAACGGTGTGCGAGCAAATGAGCAAGCAAAACAGACGGACATAGAGGTGATATTTACCTCCGAGCCGACTGAGCATGTGATAACCATTCTTGATAAAGGTGAGGGAATAGCAGAAGAAAGGCTAGCGCAGCTGGGGCACAATGTAGTGAATAGTGAATCTGGGCTTGGCATGGCGGTACTGCTTAGTCATGCGACAATTGAACGGCTTGGTGGACATCTGCTTATTGAAAGCGACGTTACCGATGGGACAAAATGTACGATTAAACTACCAAGGGTGAGTGATGAAGTTACTGCTTGTTGAAGATGACGTGCCTTACGCACAAACATTGATGAGGCGCTTGGAAAAACAAGACTTTGGTGTTGAACACGTCACTTTAATTGAAGATATGCAGGTGGCTTGTAAACGAGAAGCTTTCGACTACATATTGTTGGATATGAAGCTGGGTGAGGCCAACTCAATAAACTTCATAACACAAATCAAGCAGCTCAATCCAAGCGCTCGCATTGTATTATTAACGGGTTATGCTAGCATTGCAACTGCAGTTGAGGCGATAAAATTGGGTGCTGATGACTACCTAACTAAGCCAGCAAGTACCAGTTTGATAGTACAAACGCTATTGGGAGAGAAAACTCAAGAAATCGTAGAAGAAGTCATGTCTCCAGAACGACTTGAGTGGGAACATATTCAGCAAGTTCTAAAGGCAAACGAAGGTAATATTTCTGAAACTGCACGGCAACTTAATATGCACCGAAGAACGCTGCAGAGGAAATTACAAAAGAAACCTGTTTATAAGTAGGTTTTCACTTATACTCATTATTAAATAAAATGAAATATGCTGAGTTAGTCGATGATATTCTCATTTGAAGCATTGAACCTTTGGGCAATTATTCTCGCCGCTTTGTCTTCCTTTATGTTAGGTGGTATTTGGTATTCGCCTATGCTGTTCCAAAAAACATGGATGGAGGGGTGTGGGTTGACAGAGCTTGACTTACAAACGAGCGATCCCAAGATGACTTTTGGCGTCGCATTTCTGTTATCTTTGTTGTCCGCTGTGTTTATGGCTGTGATGCTTGATCTATCGCTCTCTTTGTTAGCGGCTACCGGAGTTGGGCTTGGTGTGGGAGTTTTTTTCGTCGCCTGTTCATTAGGAATAAGCTATATATTTGAGCAGCGCCCGATGAAACTGTTTTTAGTCAACGGTGGCTATCATGTGTTACAGTTTACGCTCATTGCATTTGTACTTAGGATCATGAGCTAACTCGGTATGGCAAAACCCAATAAAAAAGGCCCTGTTAGAACCGTCGATATTTATTGTTCTGGATGCCGCCAGCAGCTATTTAAGTATCGTAAGGGAGGCAAGGGCAGCCTCGTCAAATGTTTTAAAGAACGGATCACCCAGGACTTTACCACCAACCAAGTAAACTGCCCCAATTGTGAGCAAGAGTTTGCCCGCGATACATTAGTGAGAGGTGCGCCAGCACTGAAAATGATTGGTGGCAAGGTCACCTTCAAGTAGTTATTACTTCAATTCTTATTGCTCACCTTTTTTTGTTATCAGACAAATGTCCTGTCTTGAATTTCCCAGTTTGTTACTATTTCGCCGTTTGGCTTTGCTGTTTCAATGAATGAAAATGACCCTTCCCATGGAACTGGGCCAGCCTATTGGGTCTTGCTAAATGGAAAAAACATGATCGATTTAATGTTCGATATCATCGGTATGACAGGCACTTTCTTGGTTGTTGGTGCATTCTTTATGCTACAGCTGGAAAAGGCATCTCCCGATAGTTTAACGTATAACTTGATGAATTTAAGTGGTGCGATCCTACTACTGATTAGTCTTTGTTATAACTTTAACCTTGCAAGCTTTGTGATAGAGTTATTTTGGATCGCAGCGTCTTTAATTGGTTTATTTAAATATTTCAAAGCGAGAAAGTTGGCATCTGCTTAGGGTCTAAAAGAAAAGGCTAATCAAAAACTTGCGTAGTGGCTAGGAGCAAGTATTATTAAGTTAATCATATGCTGCTACGTAGGTTAGAGTAATCTAACACTACGAGTGAAGTGTGGGAACATAGAGCTCGTATAATATGAAAAACTTAAGCGCGTTAATTAAAGTCACTCCATTCTTAATTCCTTTTGCGGTAGTCGCTGAACCAGAAGCTATGGACGCCGACCTTTATCAGCTGTCGTTTGAAGAGCTGTTGAATGTAAACGTCTCTATCGCAACCAAAACCGATGAGACTAGAGCATCGGTTCCCTCTAGTATTACTGTCTTTAATTCAGAACAAATCAATAGCCTAGGTGTCGACAATGTTTATGATTTAATGAATTTTGTACCTGGCTTTCAATCTACTCGAGGCGATTGGGTTGGAGCCGTGCCAAAAGAGCATACCCGTGGTGTGTATCTGGATACTGGACATGTGTTAGTGATGATTGACGGGCAAAGGCTGAATGAGTCTTCATTCGGTAAAGCGTCGGTCTACACCCCGTACATTCCCATTGAAATTATCAATAAAGTTGAATTTATTCGAGGCCCGGGCTCCGCACTTTATGGCAGCAATGCCTTTCTTGGTGTAATGAATATTATTACCAAAAAACATAGTAATCAGCTTTCTGTTGGCTATGGTGAGCATGGCAGCGCTCAAGCGGCGATCAATATTTCAAAGCAAGTGTCTAACGAAACACTGGTCTACGCTAATATTGCATTTAATAAACGCACTGGTGATAGCTATTTTGGAGGTGCCGTAAAAGACCCGTTAGAATCACTTTTTGCTGTGTTTGGCGGCAATCATCAAGCGTTAACATGGCAAGTAAGGTTTAACCGCACTCAACTTGACGAGTTTTTAAATCTTTCCCGTTATTCCCCTGAAAACGAACACAAAAGCGAGAACTATGCGGCAACATTTGAGTATCAGTGGCAAATTACTGAGTTACTCGAGTTAACCCATAAACTGAGCTTTATTGAGCATAACATTGAAAGTGCAGGGCTCATCGTTACAGCAGCAGAAATAGGTATCACGCAAGGAGGTGACTTTTTAGTTGGCCCAGCTTGGCAATCTAGAGACTTAACTTATAACCTAGATGGTGGTTATAAACAAAATGACCATTTACAATGGAATTTCGGCATTGAGTTGTCAAAGGAAGAGCAAAGTAAAGCAGGTGTAAGAACTACTTACTATGACCAAACTGCTGGTGACATCATTATTTATAACCATACCTATTTGGGTGGTGTGCAGACAATATCTGACTACGCGCCATTTTATTCGCTACGTCAGGATTTTGATTCTTATGCGGGTTATGTTCAAGCTAAGCATCGATTTAGCGAGCAACTTAGTATGTTTGCAGGAGCACGATATGACGAAGTGAAAGACATAGACGATAATTTATCGCCAAGGCTTGCATTCGTTTACGGCTACGATGAAGCAAACACTTTTAAGCTACAATATGGAGAGTCTTTTCGTACACCAGTCAGTAATGAGCTTAACTCAAACGATGACGTTACATCAGGTAATTCGAACTTAACTTCAGAATATGTAAAAACGACAGAGCTGGTCTGGCATTATCAAGACGAGTCCAAACAATTTGACGCGGTACTGTTTAACAATGAACTAGAAGATTTTATTAATCTTGTATCCATTGATGATGAGCAAGCTGAGTTTACATTTGATAATGTCTTTGAGACGAGTATGCAGGGTATTGAAGTTAATGCTAATTTTAATTTAAGTGACTCAACATGGATACAAGGTGCATACACCCAGTTATTTGACGAGCCATTAAACGGCAGTTTTAAAAAGTTTGCTGCGCTTGCCTTTACTCATAAAAGAGGGGCGGTAGAAGTTACTTTAAATGCAATTTGGCGAGACACAACATTGATACTTGCACCCCCAGAGTCAACTGTAGATGATTTCAAGCAGTCAAGTTACTACCTCATTGGCGGTACCGTTTCTTTTAATTTGGATAACAATACTAAAATTCAACTGAAAGCTGAAAATCTTTTTGATAAAAAATACACTGTATTTGATCCAAGATTGATTGATGGTCATGTGCCACAACAGGGCAGAAATTTATTGATTCAGTATATTAAGAATTTTAATTAGCTGATGGGGTAGGTGTTTATAGAATGAATGTGCCACCTATACGGTGGCACATTTTTTATTACTTAAAAGAAGGTATAATCAACACGCAGGCTGATTGTGCGGCCATTTAGGTAGTTAATATACTCTTGTGCTGCTGAATTATTGGCGTTTCTAGAGCGAGCACGCATATAGGTAGCAGTTTCTTTATCAAATAGGTTATTAACGAATACACTTAGTTTTAGACTATCACTTAGCTGAATACGTCCTGAAACGTTAAAGACACTATATGCTGGTGTTTTATCTTCATCACGGACATTAAAGTGTGTTTTATATTCGTCATAGAAAGAGTATTCACCTCGGATGTAAGCATCTTTACCGAACAATTGAATATTTTGATCAAGCGCTAGATATGCATTCCATTCTGGTACCATTGTCATCTTATCACCAGCGCTTGCTGAGATAGAGTCATTGTCTTCTGTGATCTCAGAGCTTGTGTACGACGTGTTGAATGACATCGTTAGGTCGTCAGTTAAACGAGCTGTTGACTCAAACTCAAAACCTTCAGACTTAGCTTCACCACCGTTAGCTGTATATGAAAATCCACAAGTGTCCATATATACTGAGGTTTTAATATCAGTCCAATCGATACGATAGATTGCAGCAGAGAAATCCACTTTTCTGTCAAGTACACTTGCTTTAAGACCTAGCTCATAGTTTTCGATAGCATCAGACGTGTAACGGTCTTTACGATTTTTAGCAAGCGGATCAGCCTCACATGAAGCTGCTAATGGACCATTGTTACCACCTGGTCGATATCCTTCTGAATATAAGCCGTATACAGACATTTCTTCACTTGGACGGTAAGAAACACTGAACTTATAGCGGTTACCTGATTCTTCACCACTTAAATTATCTTCAGAAGTTGCCCAAATACCTTCTTGCGTGTAGTGAGAACCATCTTTAAGTTCAAAACGGCGTACACCACCATTCACTTCAAGGCTACCGGAATCACCTAAATCAAATTCGTATGCAACATCAGCGAAGAATGCGAGTTCTTCCGAGTAATCACGAATGTTGGTAAGGTTCCAGTTGTTCTGAGGGTTGCCAAATGTGTCTTTACCAATTTGTGTAGCATCTGCCCCCCACCAATTAAGTGCTAGCGCAGATACTTTGTCGCCTTTTTCATGATATTGATTTTGGTAGTCTGGATCGTAGCCGTATTCAACTTCGTCATAGTAAGCGCCGATAGTCCAAGATAGAGGCGAGTTTACATCAATATTTTGGAAGCGCAGTTGGTGAGTCACACGCTCATATTTGCGATGGTCAATGATCCAAGTACGGAACATATCTGATGCATCTAAACGACTCCATCCCGTTTGAATGCTGTCTTCTTCATAAGTACGGTGAGAGCCTGCGTAAGTTAAAGACGCTATATCTAGGAAGTTATCATCCTGAATATTTAAAGTGAAAAGATCATTAGTTGAGTCAGACCATGGGTCCATTAAGTCCCACACTTGGTATTTTTGTGGCACACCTTTGTTAGCAATTGGTGCGTTGCCCGCGTTACATTGAGGGCGCTCAGCTGTCTCAGGACAAGAAACTTTAAAGAAATCGACATCATATCCGTAAGCTGCTTCCTCATTGGCTGTTAGGCTGTAGTCCCAATAATAACCTGGTGTAGAACGGTCACCTGTTGTCGTACCTGTGTCGCTGAATGTCGTATGTGCGTAGCCTAGAGTAACAGAAGTTTCTGGGTCCACTTGCCACAATAGTTGGCTGCGGATAAAGCCTCGATCTGCGTTACCCTGAACACCAGTATTCATATTAACCATTTGATAACGTTCATGTTCTGTATTACCACTTACACGCAGTGCTAACGTATCATCAACAAGTGGAATGTTAACACCCATTGAAATATTACGATGTAGACCATCTACATCTTTTTCACTTCCAACCTGTGTAGACGCGAAAAATTCAAATTCATCAAGTACAGGCTTTTTAGTGATGATCCTAACCGTACCACCGATAGCGTTTGAGCCATAAAGTGTACCTTGTGGTCCTCGTAAAACCTCAACTCGCTCTACGTCGTTTAAGTTTTCAAAAGTAAAAGGAACGTCGTCGACAAAAACGCTGGTTGTATCTGGAAATGCAGTGTTACCTCCACTTAAGCCACGCAAAATAAGTTGACCTCTAGGAGAAGCAGCCCCAGCGAGCGTTCTATAAAAGTCTTCTGCTGATACTAAGTTTCGATCAGCGATGTCCATTGCTGAGATAGTAGAAACCTGCATTGGAATTTCTATGATGGTTTCTTCTTTACGACGAGAGGTAACGGTAATTTTTTCTATTTGTTCTTTAGCACCGTTTTCTGGTTGTTCTTCCGCGGTTACGTAAAAGCTTGCTGATGCAGCCAGCATGCTAAGGCAGAGAGTACTCTTAGCAAATGGTATCTTCCCCAGTGGTTTCATTGTGATTTCCCTTATTGTTTTTGTGTGAAAAATACAATAGTACCGATATTTGTACTATTGCCTATGTATCAATGAAGGGTAAAAATAATTTATTAATGTAAATTATTCAAGTTTAATGTAACTTTATTTTTGTTGTGGTGTTTTTGTTTTATTTAAGTCTATACTAATCATACGGTTATTAGTTTGAAAATTAATACTTAGAAATATGGAATTAGCCAAAAGTCTAATAGGGTTTGGAATATTTAATTCTAATAAAACGTTAGTCATCGGAGTTTCTGGCGTTCAGGGTTCTGGTAAATCAACACTAAGCTATTCTCTTTGTAAACAACTTAGGGAAGTTGGCATTACTTGTAAGTGTGTGTCGCTTGATGATTTTTATTTAGACCCAGAAGAGCGGGCATTACTTGCTTCAAAGTTTCATCCGCTGTTTCAACAAAGAGGCTTACCTGGTACACACGATCTTCAACTATTACAATATGTTATGAGCAGATTTAAACGCGGTGAAGCATTTACTTTACCAGTATTCGATAAATCAATAGATAGGAAGTTGCCAAAATCAAAATGGCGAAAAGTTGATGCGGGTTTACAGGTACTTATTATCGAGGGATGGTGTATGGGAGTGGAGCCGCAGTCTAGCGATGAGTTAGCACCTCCCGTTAATCAATTTGAGCAAGAATTTGATAAAGACGGTTCGTTTCGCTTAAAAGTGAATCAAATTTTATGTGAAGAGTATCAAGCTATTTTTTCACAATTAGATAGTCTCATTTATTTAAATGGAATGAGCTTCGACAGAGTATATCTGTGGCGGCTGCAACAAGAGCACGTGCTCAAAGCATCGAACGGAAAAGGGATGAGTGATGAGCAAGTTAGACAATTTATTCAGCCATTTCAACGCCTATCGGCATGGGGAATGCGAAGCTTGCCAAGAATCGCGGATATCGAAGTGTGTTTGGGTGAGAATAGAGAAGTGCTGCAAATAAACACTCAGCTTGGCGAATACACAAGCTGAGTGTAATTTTTGTTAAAGTTGATGAGTTATGCTGCTAGCTCTTCAACACCAACGATTAGCCAAGGTGCATCTCCCGTCGTTTTACGCTCTAAGTGCCATATTTCGTGGATAGGTTCCTCTTGCATGTCGCCGAGATCACGATATTTTCCAGTAAACTTAATGCTTACTTCCCAAACGTCAGGACGTGTATCAGCACGAACTAACTCAGCGTCAACAAACATCACCTCAGTGTTAACGTCACCTTGTTGCTCTCGTTCACGCTTGAACTCTTCAACCAACTCTGGGCTCAAGTATTCAGAAACCGTCGAAAAGTCGTTGTTATTCCAAGCGGTTTGGATGGTTTGATAATGCTGTCTTGCGCCTTGTAAAAAGCCATTGATGTCAAAATCTCTCGGCAAATTCATAGGCACGCTACTTGCGCCAAAACCACCGCCAATTGGTCCTTGGCTTTGAAATTGCTGTGGTGGAGTATTGTTGTAGCCACCCATAGGTGGCGCGCCGGCATAAGTTGGCTGCTGTTTTCTTGCAAGCATGCCCTTAACCAATTTGAAAATTAAAAAGGCAGCAGCGGCAAGCAGAATCATCTCAAGGAATTGGAATCCTTCAAAATCATCGCCAAGCATCGCGGCAATTAGACCACCGGCTAGTAATCCGCCGAGTACACCAGCCATAATGCCTTTTTTACTCGATTTAGGCTTTGCTGTAGATTTTGCATTTAATGCTTGTGTATCTGTTTGTTGCTTTTGCTGAGTCGTTTGCGTTTGCTGGGTTTTGCCTGAGCTCTTACTACCAAACTTCTTTCTCGCTTCAGCATTAAAACTGGCTGTAAATAAAAAAGAAACAAGGGAAAGTAACACAATGAAATGTTTCATAAAGTTCCTATATACCAAAATAACTGTCGCCATTGTAAAGAACTAACATGGCTATTTAAATAGGTATGTACCTCAATTAAATTTGTATTTTGAGAGGTTTAGTAAGGATATTGAGACACCGCCCCAAAGAGTGGGGCGGTAGCATTATAACCAGCGTAGTGAGCTTGTCACTTCTGATTGGAAGGTTTCAATTGGCGCACCTCGGTTTGCCACCAGTATAGTGTTGGCTTTACCATCATGGGCTATTAAGCCCTCAAAGCGGCTATCACCAAAACTATCTTTGCCGTCAATTGTACTTTGTTGACCTGCTGGCACGACAAAAACCGTGAGTGGACCAAATTCGGATTGCATAACCAAGTGAAGGCTTTTTTGACCTTTAAAATTACAAAATGTCGCGTAAACCACTTTACCCGGCAAGTTGTCGAACTTACCCCCAAACATCGCGAGTTTCTCATTCACGGTTTGCAGTGACACTGTTTCTTGCTTCTGCAGTGCATTTTCTTCGTAATACACATGAGCAAGCGCATGTTCACCGGTATCGACAGGGTGTCCAAAACCGCCAAAGTAAAAGACCACGGCGGCAAAAAATACACTGGCGGCAATCGCAAATGGTGCGGTAGCGCGTCTAAACCAAGACGCTTTCACTACTTTTTGTTCTTCCGTTTCAAGCTCCTTTTGTTTTGCAATTATCTTGTCAGCCAACCCCTCTGGCACATCAATATCGAGTGATTTACCCAAGAAATCGTCGAAAGCTTGCATTTCTTCGACCAGCACTTGCAACTCAGGTTGCTGTTCGGCCTGTTTTTTGACCTCTTCATCATGAGGATCAGCAACGAGGCGGCGTCGAAATTCGAGTTCATCCATTAGTTTGATGCCCCCTTTATTGGTTCATATTCAGTCGTTAAAGCGTCTTTCAGCTGGTTTCGAGCACGGTATAATCTTGTCATCACCGTGTTTTTATTCAGCTCAAGTATATCGGCGATTTCATCCCCAGAACATCCCATCACCACTTGCAGAAGCAGTGGTTCACGATATTCTGGTGCTAAGTTGGCTATTTGTCGTTGCACAACGGTTTGCTCCATTGCATCATCCAAAGCCGAACTGGTATCGTCGACCAGCGTATCTTGTTCAACCTCCGCATAGTCAAATTGCTTACGCTCAAAACGACGTGCATTCTCTCGTCTTAAAATAGTTAATAACCAAGGCTTTGCTGCATTCTCATCTTGTAATGAATCGAGTGCGCGCCAAGCCCGCAAAAAAGTTTCTTGTACTAAGTCTTCTGCTATTGTCGGATCGCCAGACAACCAATAAGCGAACTTATATAGCTCTTTGTGGTACATCCGAACCAGTGACTCGTAGTGATGTTGTTTACTGGCCATATCTATGAGACCTATCTTTTTGCAGGTTTATTTCAACAAAAACTCATTTTATTTTAGTTGATTCTGGGAGTGTATCTCACACCAAGCATAATTGATCTGTTAATTATTTACTAACAAATCTAACTCGTCTTGCAATAAAAAAGCGCCCTGAGGCGCTTATTGGTATAGATTACCTAAACTTTGGCTTTTATTTGTGTGAACAGTGCTTTTAACACTGGTTTTAATTTCACCATATAGTTGAGACAAGTCTACTTTTTCTCTATTGCCTCCATACAACGAGCTTTGCAGCGTTTGTACTTGTGCTCGCAATGAGCTGGGTTGAAGTGCTAGCCATTGTGCCATGGTGATATTTTGTTGTTTGATGTAGTGCAGTAGCGCTTGATAAAAGCCCGCTGGGTTATCTTGCTTAACCGCTTTTTCAAACGAAATAAAAGGTGCTGAATTTTCATCAGTGACCGTATTTACTATGGGGCTTGCGGTCGGTTTTGTTCTTAGACGCCATATTAGTAATGTTATTAGCCATAATGCGTATCCGAAAGCGGCGAGTCCCCACATCCACAGCGGGATAATTTGTTCTGTGACCACGTTGGTTTGCGTAGCAGGTGATGGGTTTACGCTTGGGCTTGAAAGCGGCTGCTGGATTGGAGCTGTCTGTGGTAAAGTAGGCTGGTTTGGATCAAGAATCACGCTGATAGACTTACTTGGTAACGTCGCAAACTCTTCACGTTTAGTGATGGTATTAAACCAGGGGAGTTTTACTTCGGGCAGAGTAAAATCACCTGCAAGTTGCGGTAGGTAAGCAAATGAAATGGTTAACTGTGAGATGACTTTCCCATCTCGGGTAATTTGCTTGCGCTCTGACGCGTCTGGATAAATTCTAAATCCATTAACGTCTTCAAGCTGAATGTCAGGAAGCTGCTCTTTAGTAACACCTACTGCAGTGAGTGTTAATGTTCGCGTAATAGGCGTTCCAACGGTAAATTCAGCGTCTTTGGGCTGCCACTCTTCAGAAAAATTTAAATACTCACTTGGTAACCAGTTGTCAGCAGCGTTGGCTGGGATAGGGGACACTGAAAAATCGATGGTATTGCCAACCGCAGAAGTTGCCATTCTACGATAGCCATCTCTGATCTGCCCGTTGAAGATAGGTGGTTCAATAGTGAAATTGCCACTCTTTTGCGGTTGGATCATGTATTCTCGGGTGAGCACCATGAAACGTCGGCCATCTATAACTTCATATTCTTCATGGCCTTTGCCCAATTGTGTGAAGTTAGCACCGTCTGAAACTGGAGCACTTAGTTGGCCATCTAGTAACTCCTTTCCTACATATAGTTTAAGGGTATAGAGCGCAGCCTGTTGAACATATAGGTTTTTTGTCTTGAGTTCGGTTTTTACGAATATATCGTTGCTTTGTTGTTCATCATCACGAGCGACAACTTTGATTTCGATCGGCTGGGTCGTTTCACCATCTACCTCTAGCGCAGGAATGGTGTAAGTACCCGGAGTGCGCGCAACGAGCTGCATCTGCCAGGTAGTGGAACTTGAAACGCTGCCATTAATAATACTGGTTCTAGAGCTAGTATTTACAGGGCTGGTGACAAAATCATCACTAAGCGCTGAAACATCCGGAATGGTGCCTTTGACCTTACCCTCAGCGATAATCGACAACGTGAAATATTCGCCTGTCAGTACCGGGTTTTTGTCTACGCTTGCTGTGAGATTATCCAAAGCCAACGATGTCTGGCTTAATATCAACAAAGACAGAAAAAGTATAATGCGTTTTACCATGATTTTTCAGCTCCCCTTGGCAGACGTCTTTGTTTACGTTGTTGTGCTTCTAATTGCATTTTATTTCTCAATAATATGGCTGGATCATCAGGTACTTTTCTAAGCAGTTGATTAAGCTGTTGCGCTTTCTCAATTTCTTCAGGGGTAAGTGGCCGACTATCTTGCATCATTGCTGCCTGTGCCTTTTCTTCATCCTGCGGTGATTGTTCGGGATCGGGCGTAGGTGCGGCTTGCGCTTGCTGTTGTTTTTGCTCTTGAGTTTGTTCCTCGGCTGCTTGCTGGTCTTGGCGGGCAGCATCTAGCTCTGGCTCGTTGTTATTTTGTTCTGACTCACTTCCTGCTTGTGAATTCTGTTGGTCTTGCTGACTTTGTTGGTCTTGCTGACCTTGTTGGTCTTGCTGACCTTGTTGGTCTTGCTGACCTTGTTGGTCTTGCTGACTTTGTTGGTCTTGCTGACCTTGTTGGTTTTGCTGACCTTGTTGGTCTTGCTGACCTTGTTGGTTTTGCTGACCTTGTTGGTCTTGCTGACCTTGTTGGTCTTGCTGACCTTGTTGGTCTTGCTGACCTTGTTGGTCTTGCTGACCTTGTTGGTTTTGCTGACCTTGTTGATCCTTTAACGCTTCGACTAGCGCTTTATTATCCTTCGCTTGCGTAAACTCAGGATCTAAGGATAAGGCTTTTTCGTAGGCAGAAATCGCGTCGTCTAACTTACCAAGCCGTGCTAGTGCATTGCCTAAATTGTATTGGCCTTCTGCTGAGCTTGTTTGTTCGAGTGTTTTTACCGCTCCTTCGTAATCTCCGGCTTTATAAAGGGCTGCGCCTTTTAGTACCGGATTATCGGCAAGGGCTGCCTCATCAAACGCTTCATTTTGGTAGGCCTGCAGTGCGTTTTGGTCGCTATTTTTAAACCACTGTGTCCATTCATTCGCCAGCGCTTTTTGCTTTGGCAACATGGCAAAAACAATCAAAGTACTGAGCATAACAGCATGATTTCTAAGCAGTAGTAGTGCGAGTGGGATAAGTGCAACCAGCAGATATATTCCAGCATCTACTCGCCACTTAGCATTTTCTCTGTCCCGTTTTACCACAGATGTATTTGCATCCAAATTAGGTTCGAATGTATCTATATCGCTACTGTCAGTTGTGTAGCTGGCAAACTTTCCACCCTTTACTCTAGCGAGTTTTTCGAGTCGAGTAGGGAATAGTTTTGGCACGACTATTTGACCATATTGGTCTTTTAAAAAGCCGCCTTCAGGTAATTTGATGGGGGCGCCTTGCGCCGTGCCTAAGGCATAGATACTTAGCTTAAATGGGCTGTCAGAAAGGAGGCTCTGCACATCTTCAGCGTCTTCTTGCTCAAGTCCATCGGTTACCAAAATAATGTCACCATAGGTTGCACTTGCACCTGTTAACAAGCTAACGGCTTCTTCGATACCTGCATATACGTTAGAGCCTTTTGAGGGCATGATCTCTGGACGAAGGCTCGGGATCAAGTTCTCAAGAGTGGTGACGTCCGTTGTGAGTGGCGACACAGTAAAAGCATCACCTGCATAAGCAACTAAACCCGTTTCGCCCTCTTTAAAGAGCTTGAGCATGTCTAAAGTTTTAAATCTCGCTTGTGTTAAGCGGTTTGGCGCGAGATCGGTTGAGTACATAGAATAAGACATATCGAGCACTAACACTCTAGGTGCTTGAGTTTTAAATACTGGTACTTCTTGTTTTTCAATACTTGGTCCCGCAACCGCAATAATGGCCAACAAAAAGAACACAATACTAAGCCAAGAGTTACTTTGTTTTTGGTGTTTTTGACCACTGGATCCCATCACCACCTTCATCAGGTGCGGTGCGATAAGTTGCGCTGATTTTTGATTGGACTTTTTAGACCATTGCAGTGCACTGTATATCACCCAAGGAATAAGTAACCAAAGCAGATGTGGGCGAATAAATTCAAATTCCATATATTTACCCTCTTAATTTTGTTCTTAATACGAGACTTAGCTGAGCCACAAAAAGCAAGCCGAGTATCGCGAGGAGAGGAATATAAAACAGTGAAATCTTAGGACGGAAAGTCTGTGTTTCATCACTTATTGGCTCTAGCTCATCGAGCATAGCGTAGATCTGTTGTAGGCCTTCCACGTCTTTTGCGCGAAAATATTGCCCACCAGTTTCTTTGGCGATATGTTGCAACGTTTTCTCGTCGATACTACTACCGGCCATTGAATTAAAGCCAAATAAACCAAAACCGCGTCTACCATCAGAGCCAACACCAACGGTATAAATTTTTATGCCTTCTTCTCGGGCTAAGATCAGTGCTTCTTCTGGTTGAAGGTTGCCCGCGGTGTTTTGACCATCGGTCAGCAAAATCAAGATTTTGTTACTTTGTTCACGTTCGCCAAAACGTTTTACCGACAAACCAATAGCATCGCCAATCGCTGTGGCGCGTCCAACTAAACCAATTTGTGCCTCACTAAGCATTTGGCTAACCGTCGCTAAATCTCGGGTGAGTGGCGTTTGCAAAAACGCGGTGTCACCAAAAAGAATAAGTCCTAGACGATCTCCTTGGCGCGCTTCGATAAAGTCGCTAACAACGGCTTTGACGACAGACAATCTGTCCACTAAGCGACCTTGGTATTCCATATCTTGCTCTGTCATTGAAGCCGATAAGTCAACGGCAAGCATAATATCGCGTCCCTCGTTTGGCACAACGATTGGGTCGTCAAGCCAAGTCGGGTTTGCCGCTGCGGTTACCAGTAGTAGCCAGACGAGTGTTTCCACTAGGCTTACTTTTGCGCGCTTATTGAGTTGATTTGTGCTCGCGAGTTGTAACTTTGCGGCACTTGGCATACGAATATTAATGTTGGTCTGCGCGATACTCGGTTTAAACTTCGCAATTAGCCAAGGCAGAGGTAACAATAAAAAGGCAAGGGGCCAACTAAACTCAAACATCGAGACGCTCCTTCACTTTGAAGGTATTAATCGCACGACATAGTTTATCGCTGAGTGCGGGGTCTTGAGTCGGAGCATATAACGAGTCGAGCTCTTGCTGAGTGAGTTCAACACGTGTGAGTCTTGCTTGCAGCGTTAACCATGCTTGGCCCGATCTACTCGCAGCGGTATCACCGTAATAATGTTTTACTAAACGTTTGAGTATGGTGTGTAATGCTTGGGCATTATCCTGCGAATGACTCAGTTTTACGGCTTCCTTTTTTGCCTTTAAAAATTGCTGGCGACGATATAATAGCCAACACGTAGCCGCAAATATTGTGAGTAGAACACAAATGGCTCCCCACATTGGATAAGAAAGTGGCCACCAGCTCACGCTTTGAGGGATGACCACATCATTAAGCTGGTCGAGTGGATTGACTTGCATTTAACCCCTCATGATTTGTAATTCGATTGGTAATGACGCGTCGTACTTTTGTAACGACATACCAGAACGCTTAAGTAGCGCTAATCTTCGATTGAAAAAGTCAGACGCATTTTGCGAGAATTTGTCTCTAAATTGCTTGTCCATCAAGGGCAATGTCCAGTTTTGTTCACCAGCAGAGACCTCAATTGCTTGACTGTATTCAGGCAGATGATGCTCAAAAGGATCGCTTACCATACAACCAATGACTTCGTTATGGCGAGTGGCTCGCTCTAGCAATTTAAAGCTTTCATCATTCAACTCCGTAAAGTCCGAAATGAGATAAATCAGGCTGCCAGGTTTGGCTAGATGCACAAGTCGTTTTAAATTCTCATTGAAACGATCCCCCGAGGGGTGAGTCTCTTTTTGAATTAATGCTTGTTCGTGTAGGGCACAGAACTGATGAGCTAGCGCAAGCACTCCACGGTCGCGAGCAATCGGTTTTAGCTCGTGGTGATTGCTGTCATTAAATACCACACCACCAACACGGTCGCCGCGTTGGCATGCAGCCCAAGACACTAAAATGCCTAAGTGCGCAGCAAGTACTGACTTAAGTAACAGCTTTGAACCAAATAGCATGCTTGAGGAAAAGTCACAAAATACAAAAACGGGTCGCTCTTTCTCTTCTTGAAAGAGTTTCGTGTGTGCTTCACCGGTACGTGCGGTAACTCGCCAGTCAATCGCACGAATATCATCACCATATTGGTATTGTCTGACTTCAGCGAACTCCATACCTCGACCTTTATGCGGTGCAAGGTATTGACCTGATTGAGCACTTTTCACTTTTCCTCTCGGTTTAAGCGAAAGTAAATGCGCTTTGGACTTATAAAAAAGTAGCTCTTTCAGGCTGAGTTCGACACCATTACTGTGGCTTTCATTAAACCAGCTGGCCGAGTTAAACTGCTTGATGTTGTTCATAGTATTATGGAACAGCAACCAATTCTAAAATCTTACTGATCACCTGATCTTTGGTGATCCCATCCGCCTGTGCTTCATAACTCAGCACGATACGGTGGCGTAGCACGTTATGCACCACAGCTTGAATATCTTCTGGTGTGACAAAATCTCTGCCTTGTAGCCAAGCATGAGCACGAGAACATTTATCAAGTGCAATTGTAGCTCGAGGGCTCGCGCCATAATCAATCCAACTCGCAAGCGTTGCATCAAAGCGTTGTGGTTGTCTGGTCGCAATAATCAATTGCACAAGATATTGCTCCAGTGGTTCAGCAAGATGCATGCTTAGCACGGTTTTACGGGCTTCAAATAGGGTTGCCTGACTAATCGGTGTGAAGGTTGCTTGATACTCCTCCAACGCCTCGCCACGGGTGAGGCGCAAAATATCGACCTCGGTTTCTGCGTCCGGGTAATCAATATTCAAATGGAGTAAAAAGCGGTCGAGCTGCGCTTCAGGTAGCGGGTATGTACCTTCTTGTTCAAGCGGGTTTTGCGTTGCCATTACCATAAATAGCTCAGGTAACGGATACGTTGTTTTGCCAACGGTTATTTGGCGCTCGGCCATTGCTTCTAGTAGCGCTGATTGCACTTTGGCTGGCGCTCGGTTGATTTCGTCAGCCAAAATCAAATGATGAAAAAGCGGGCCTTTCTCAAATACAAATTCATTGGTTTGTTGGCGATAGATATCTGTACCAGTTACATCAGAAGGCAATAAGTCAGGGGTAAATTGGACACGTTGGAAGCTCCCTTCAATGCCTTTAGCCAGTGCATTTACCGCACGGGTCTTAGCCAGACCTGGGGGGCCTTCAACCAATAAATGACCATCCGCTAAGAGCGCGATAAGCAAGGATTCGGTCAGTGCACTTTGTCCTAAAATTTGGGTGTCTAAATATTCTTTTAGTTGAGAAAACTCGTTTACTGCCATGAGACTGCCTTTTAAGCCGACAAAAATAAAAATAGTTATATGGACGCTGAATGAATAATCAAGTTGATTAGACCCATAATTTTAGAAAAGTTCATAAATTTTAAATAACAATTTCAAATACTTTGAGATTGCTTGAAAAAGCATCTAAAGTTGGTTTTCACGGTTTAAAAAGCAGCCATTTCGTGCTTTGCTATTGGCAACTTCGATTTGGTTGTTTAGAATCGGAGGAAATTAACAGGTCAGACCTGTCAGCGGGAGAGCAAAATTCATGTCTGAACAAAACATACTAAAAACATCAAAAGGCGACCGAATCGCTATCGTGAGCGGCCTGCGTACGCCATTCGCAAAGCAAGCTACCGCTTTTCACCACGTTCCAGCCCTAGATTTAGGCAAAATCGTCGTCAACGAAATGCTTGAGCGTTTGAACTTCGATCGTAAAGAAATCGACCAACTGGTATTCGGCCAAGTTGTACAAATGCCGGAAGCACCAAACATTGCGCGTGAAATCGTGCTTGGCACTGGCATGCCAGTTTCTGTTGATGCTTACTCTGTATCACGTGCATGCGCAACCAGTTTTCAAGCGATTGCTAACGTTGCAGAGAGCATTATTTCAGGCCAAGTAAGTGTCGGTGTTGCTGGTGGTGCGGATTCTTCATCAGTGTTACCGATTGGCGTGAGCAAAAAGCTTGCCGGTAGCCTTGTTGACTTGAACAAAGCACGTACGCTTAAACAGCGTTTACAGATTTTCTCAAAGCTAAGACTCAAAGACTTACTGCCAGTGCCACCGGCAGTTGCGGAATATTCAACTGGCTTATCAATGGGGCAAACCGCTGAGCAAATGGCTAAGACTCACGGGATCAGCCGTGCAGATCAAGATGCGATGGCGCACCGTTCACATACCTTAGCTGCAAAAGCATGGTCAGAAGGCTTATTAAACAATGAAGTGATGGCTGCCCATGTTGAGCCATACAAAAGCTTTATTGATAAAGATAATAACATCCGTGAAAACTCCTCATTGGAAAGCTACGCCAAGTTAAAGCCTGTATTTGACAGACAGCACGGCTCAGTAACTGCAGCAAATGCAACGCCACTGACCGATGGGGCAGCGGCAGTATTAATGATGAGCGAAAGTAAAGCAAAAGCGCTTGGCTACGATATCTTAGGTTATGTGCGTAGTTTCGCCTTCTCTGCAATCGGCGTACACGAAGATATGTTGATGGGTCCTGCACATTCAACGCCTGTAGCACTTGACCGAGCGGGTATTACCCTTGCTGATCTTGACCTGATAGAAATGCATGAAGCTTTCGCAGCGCAAGCGCTGTCCAATATGAAAATGTTTGGCTCAGACAAATTCGCGCAAGAAAAACTTGGTCGCAGTAAAGCAATTGGCGAAATCGACATGGATAAGTTTAACGTGCTTGGTGGTTCACTTGCATATGGTCACCCATTCGCAGCAACCGGTGCACGCTTGATCACGCAAAGCCTACATGAGCTTAAGCGCCGCGGCGGTGGCCTTGCATTGACAACAGCCTGTGCTGCAGGTGGTCTTGGAGCAGCATTCGTATTGGAGAGCGCATAATGTCAGTATTTTCTTATGAATTAAACGACCATAAAGTCGCCATCGTCACCATCGACGTGCTGGGCGAAAAAATGAACACCCTACGTGATACATTTGCTGATGAATTATTAGAGATCATCGCAAAGAGTAAGCAAGACGACGTAACGGGTATGGTTTTTATCAGTGGTAAAGACGATAATTTTATCGCTGGTGCAGACATTAAAATGCTAGACAGCGCGAAAACCCGTGAAGATGCGTTAGCGATTTCGGAAATGTGTCATAAAACCTTCTTTAAATTGGCTGATTTACCATTCCCAACCGTTGCCGCGATCCACGGTGTAGCACTGGGGGGCGGCTTGGAGTTTGCGCTGGCTTGTGATTACCGTGTTTGTACCGAAGACAGCAAGACTAAACTGGGTCTTCCTGAAGTACAGCTTGGTCTATTGCCAGGTGGTGGCGGTACACAGCGTCTACCAAAATTAGTTGGTATTCAAAAAGCACTTGAATGGATGCTAACTGGTAAACAAGTTCGACCTAAGCAAGCGAAAAAAGCGGGCCTAGTTGACGATTCCGTGCCGCACAGTATTTTACTCGACGTAGCGGTGAAGCTTGCCAGAAAAGGTAAGCCTAAGCCTCGCAAACCGAATTTAGACAAAATTAGCCAATTGCTAGAGTCTAACCCGTTCGGACGCAATATCATTTTCAAAAAAGCACAAGAAAATGTTGAGAAGAAAACGGGTGGTCACTATCCAGCGCCGCTCGCTATCATCAAAGCGGTACGTGCATCTGTAGAGCTGGACAAGCTTAAAGGTTACAAAACCGAAGCCGAGGGTTTCGCTGATTTAGTGATGTCTGAAGTATCCCGCTCGCTACGTGGGATTTTCTTTGCGACAACGGAAATGAAAAAGGATTTCCAAGGTGAAGATCTTGCTCCTGTGCAGCGTGTTGCAGTGCTAGGCGGTGGTTTAATGGGGGCGGGTATTACCCATGTTAGTGCGGTTAAAGCAGGCACACCAGTACGTATTAAAGATGTTGCGCATCAAGGCATTAGCAACGCATTAAATTACAGCTATAAGATCCTAACTCAACGCCAAAAGCGCCGTATTATTTCAAAGGCAGAGATGCAGTCAACTTTGAATATGATCACGGGGACAACAGATTACTCTGGTTTCAAACACACAGACATGGTGATTGAAGCTGTATTTGAAGACTTAGACCTGAAACAGTCGATGGTAGCGGATATTGAACGCGAATGCAGTGAGAGTACGATATTTGCAAGTAATACGTCATCATTACCAATCGGCCAAATCGCGGCAAAAGCAACGCGTCCTGAAAACGTAATTGGTTTGCATTATTTCTCGCCAGTAGAAAAAATGCCGCTGGTGGAGATCATTCCGCACGATACCACCAGTGATGAGGTTATTGCGCGCACTGTGGCGTTTGCTCGCAAGCAGGGGAAAACCCCAATCGTAGTAAAAGACAAAGCTGGTTTTTACGTAAACCGTATTCTGGCTCCTTATGTCAACGAAGCGGCAAATCTTTTGCTTGCCGGTGAGCCGATAGAGAAAATCGATCAAGCCTTGGTTGAGTTTGGTTTCCCTGTTGGTCCTCTTGCGCTTCTTGATGAAGTAGGTGTAGACATTGGCTCTAAGATTGCGCCAATCCTAGAAAAAGAATTAGGTGCTCGCTTTAAGGCGCCGGATGCTTTTGCACGTATGATAGATAGCAAACGTCTTGGTCGCAAATCTGGTCGTGGTTTCTACACCTATGAAGGTAAAAAAGGCAAGCAAGTGGACGAGTCAGTTTATGAGTTACTCGGTGTCACGCCTTCTCCTAAATTGAATAAACAAGAAATTGCGAACCGCTGCGTTGCACAGATGCTCAATGAGGCTGCGCGCTGTCTTGATGAAGGTATTATTCGTAATGCAAGAGATGGTGATATCGGTGCTATTTTTGGCATTGGTTTCCCACCATTCTTGGGCGGCCCATTTAGTTATATGGACAAAAAAGGCGCCAATAAGGTGTGTTCAGAGCTATCAACATACGCTGCTGACAACCCTGTATTTACACCTGCGGAGCCGCTACTCGCAATGGCCGAAGAAGGCAAAGCTTATTACGAGTAACGATACCAATTTATCTTAATTGAAAATATCCTATCTGTAAGCCGCTGTAATGCGGCTTTTTTCGTTCTCTGGTCTAGACTTAGTAGCTGTAATGGTATGTAACTTTTGTACCATCGACATGGATTCTACAGCACCTAGACGGCCTCTAATTTCTTCTTTTGCTTACTGCACTCTAGGATTTGCTGAATTTGGACAGCAGAGTATATGAATAAACGTATTTTTTTGCAGATCAGTGGCTTAGTTATATTTACTATTTTGGTGAGTGGTGGTCTATTTTATTGGTCCACTTTGTTAAACCACTCCATTTCCTCATTTCATCAGTCATGGCAATCAGAAACTGAAGTTGCAATTAAACGTGCCGAGCTGCTAGCTGAGCTAGAGCGTAGTTTTGGTTATAACGGCTTTATTCATCACTTCAAAAATTATGTACTACGTCAAGACGAGATTTATTACGAACAGGCTTTAGCTGATGTTGAAGCCACCAAAGCGACCATCTTAAAATTGCAAAGTACGGCGCTAAGCAGTCAAGAGACAAAGGCATTAGCCGTTATTCAACACACCTTTGATGAATATACACAAATGCTTGCGCTTGCTAAGTCAAAATTTACATCAGGTAGGTTGAGCTCTGAAGTGGTGGACCGCTTAGTGAGAGTAGATGACACTGACGCAGAAGTTGCATTTAACTATTTGCGTAAGTTGATTGGAGAAAAATTTGAGCTTGCAAAGCAAAATCAATCTGTAAAGCTTGCTCAAACCCAAGAGTTGAGTAACACCGGTGTATTGTTGTTACTACCAATAGTCTTGTTGTTTGCTTGCTTAAACATCTTCACGCTCATTTTTGTGGTTAAACTTATCAACGAGAAACGAAAGTTATTCAATTCTACTCCTGATGCCATTTTATATTGTGACAAAGACGGTAGGCTTAAAGAAGTCAATAAGGCGTGTACTGACTTGTTTGGTTATCAACCTCAAGAACTACTAGGTATGAAGGTTGAAGACCTCATCCCAGAACGGTATACCGGTAAACACGTCGCGGACAGAGAAAAGTTCCAAGGTACCTCTACGATGCGCAGAGTGACGCATGATGGCCTTAAAATTGTAGGGCGACATCAATCAGGTGTGGAGATCCCGGTGGATATCGCGTTATCCACGGTGTCCGTCTCTAAAAATGATGTTTTTATTGCGGTGATCCGAGATTTACGTCAAGAACAAGAATTGAAGAACCGAGCTGAACTGGATTTCTTAACTCAGGTTATGAATCGCAGAAAGATTGAAGCGCTGCTGAAAGAAGAAGTGCAGCGGGCCATACGTTATCATCGAGCGCTATCGCTACTGGTAATCGACGTTGATCATTTTAAACAATTAAATGATACCGCAGGACACCAAGATGGTGATAATGCATTGAAGGAAGTTGGGCAGTTTCTAAGAGAGCAAGCACGCCCAAGCGACCATATTGGACGATGGGGCGGTGATGAATTTGTGATTATCTGCCCTGAAACTCGGCCGGATGCCGCGCTTAATTTTGCACAACGACTGGTGCATGAATTTACCCGTTTCACCAGTTTTGGACTGACATTTAGCATTGGCGTCGCGGGGTACGAGCTTATTGGCGAAAGCTTTAATCACAAACGATGTTTTGAAGAAGCTGATTTAGCCCTCTATGAGTCGAAAAAGTCAGGTCGTGATCGTGCTTCGCTTTATATCGCGCCACGCAGCTCGTTGGACAAAAAGGCATAGTCTAAAACGAGATCTTTTACTTTAGCCGCTAAAAACTTTACAATTTGCGCCCAGTTTAGACTTGTGGCGGATGTTGATGCATAAAATAGAAGACCTCATTGCTGTTTTTAATGGGTTATTCCTGCACACGCTCAACACGGAGCTGGTAGTGGGCGACGACGAGCCCATCTATCTACCTGCAAATGAATCATACCCTCATCACCGCATTATTTTTGCTCATGGCTTTTATGCTAGTGCTTTGCATGAAGTTGCGCACTGGCTTGTTGCGGGTGAAGCGCGTCGTCAACTCGAAGATTACGGCTACTGGTATTGTCCCGATGGACGAGATAAAGCGCAGCAGCTCGAATTTGAAAAAGTGGAAGTGAAACCACAAGCGATTGAGTGGGCGTTAAGCGTCGCAGCTGGTTTTTCATTTAATGTTTCCGTTGATAACCTCAACGGTGAACAAACTTGCCGTTTCAGCTTTCAACAACGGGTGCATCAGCAAGTGCTAGCTTTATTAGAAAGCGGATTTAATACCAGAACAACTCAACTACTCAACGCATTACGCAATTTTTATAATACACCTTGGCCTTTACGCCAGCAGCAATTTAACTGGGATATCCCGACAGAGCTAAGCATGGAGTTTGACGATGCAATTTAAGCTTGGACTTATCATCAATCCTTTAGCTGGACTTGGTGGGAGCGTTGCACTAAAAGGTAGCGATGGCGCAGAAACAGCTCAACAAGCTTTGGCGTTAGGTGCAGAGCCTCGCGCTAATCAGCGAGCAAAAACGGCTTTAACACAACTGCTTTCACGTCAAGAAAATATCGAAATATACACTGTTAATGGTGAGATGGGGGAGCGTACGGCAAAAGAGCTGGGTTTTAACACCCAAGTGATTTATCAAACTCAAAGTACGGCAACTCGTCCTGAAGATACCGAGACCGCAGCGCAAATGATGCAACAGCATGGTGTCGATTTGATTTTGTTTGCTGGTGGCGATGGTACTGCCCGCAACATTTGCCACGCGGTGGGTGATTCATGTCCTGTACTTGGGATCCCTGCTGGGTGCAAAATTCATAGCGGCGTATACGCGATAACGCCAAAAGCAGCAGGTAGAGTCGTTGAACTTTTGGTTACCGGAGAGCTCGTCTCCATTGGTGAAGCCGATGTGATGGACATTGATGAAGCTGCATTTCGTGAAGGGACTGTGCGCGCTAAGCGATTTGGTGAAATGCAAGTGCCGGCCGAGCTGAGATATGTGCAAGCGGTGAAAAACGGTGGTAAAGAAAGCGATGAATTAGTGTTAGCCGATATCGCTGCCTACGTGGTTGCCGAAATGGAAGAAGATGAAACCTACATTATGGGGTCTGGTTCTACCGTTGCAGCAGTGATGGAAGAGATGGGACTTGATAATACACTTCTAGGTGTTGATGTTGTAAGGGACCAAGCGCTGATCGCCCAAGATCAAACTGCGCAGCAATTGTTGTCGCTTGCTGATAACAAAACAAAGCTAGTGATCACATTAATTGGTGGGCAAGGACATATTTTTGGCCGCGGTAATCAGCAGCTAAGTCCTAACCTCATCAAAAAAATCGGCAAAGATAATATTATCCTTATCGCCACAAAATCGAAATTAAAGGCCTTAAATGGTCGTCCTTTAATTGCTGATACCGGTGACGAACAACTTGATGAGTCCTTAGCTGGATTTATTAAAGTGATCACTGGGTTCAATGACCATGTAATGTACGCCATAGGCCATCAAGAATAATTTAGGAATAACTATGTCTTTAGTAGAATATGTAGAGAAAGCGCAGCAGTTTTTTGATGAGCTTGTTGATAGAGCGAGCGATGATGAATTATTTGCTGGTGGCTATTTACGCGGTCACTTTGATTTAGCGGTAGGCTATGCACAAGTAGAGGAAGCAGATCTTTCGATTGATGAGCTAAATGCCAAAGTTGAAAGCAGCTTGGTAAAAGCATACCGAAATGGAGAGCTAAATGACGATGATAAAGCGCACGTGGTTTCTATTTGGGAGCAGGTGCAAAATCTAAAATAACCGCACCTCACCTGAGAGTAGCAGATGCTAGGGCCTGTTGACCTTTGCTGTTTGATTTTTGTTCACCTGAGTGTGCTTTGATCGCGACGCTCGACTTGCCGCCTAGTAATCTAGGCAAAAGTTGAGCAACAATGAACAAAGCGCACTCAGGTGAACCCAAAGGGCAGCGCTTGATTAGCA
>NZ_JAKRFW010000006.1:0-128001 GCF_022347905.1 Pseudoalteromonas sp. Of11M-6
TCTCATTTAGAACAACTAAATAGCAAAATTTTTGCCTTGCTACTAAAGCTATTTCCCCGCTTCAAGATAGATCATTTACTTAATACAACTGGTATAAATCGTTTTAAAACGGTTCAATCATCCACTTTGCGGATAACTGGTCCGGTTCGCCATGGCGATTTAACTCAGGTTGGTTTTGCGCTTGGTTAAACCAAATATATTGCTGCCAAAATTGATTTTTGATATTCCAAACACCACCTTGATAAATCAATGCGTAGAGTGCTTGCTTAGGAGAGTCTACGAGTTTGAGATAGCCGGCGCTTTTGCTGCTGTAACTTAAAAACAGTGAAGGGGCCTGAGTGGCTCTAAAATAGTGCTGACCCTGTGCATTGGTTACCTGAATTAAATCGAGAGGCTCAGTTGGACTCAAGGTAATTCGGGTGTCATTGTTCAGGGTTTGTGCTGCTAAATACTGATTATTTACGGGCGACTTTATCGTGATTTGTGTGCCCGTGTCTGCACTTAACTGCGGATATGTCCAGCCGCTTGGTGGCGTTTGCCAGGTTAGAGATTTCCAGCGCCAGTTGTAGGGAATATCTAAGTGTGGGTCGTTAAGATCTTCAAAACCAGGTTCGGCTTCGATATTAAAAAGACATTGGTTTCGCTCTGCATCTAGCTGTGCAACACGCTCTGTTTGGCTAGTTGTGCCTACATTTAGCTCCGTCATACAGGCTTCAAGTGACTTCCCTTTTCCTGACTCATTAGGGGCCAGTACATAAGTATGGTCACGTTTACTTTCGTCCTCATACCAAGCCAGCATTGCGGCCTCGTCAAACGACAACCAGTTTTGTACTAGTCGCTGTGCTTCTTGCTCGGCTACGCTACGTCTTTGTGCTTTTGGTGTTGCCATTGTGCGAATAAACGCAGCCCAGAGATCTTTACTGGCCTCCAGCGCGACAATCGCGACCGGTTTCATGCTACTAATACGATAAGACTGCCAACCAGATTCTAAGCGTGTATTCGCTCGCCAAATTACATCGCCACTGGCGAAGTTGAGCACATCTTTGGTATCGTGCGAATGCTGCTCGGCACCTTCAGAGCAAAGGTAAGCTTTTACTTGCCAAACCTTTTCGTAGTTATCTTGTGGGAGCCTTACCGTGTGTTCTGGACTAAATGAGTCTTGAAATAGGTGAACGGCACGGCCAAACAAAAAGTAATTATGATCTACTTCCGCGAGGGCTGCGTGACCACCACCATCCCACACTTTGAGGCGCTTCTCCTCAGCCATGGCTGCATCAATAAAATGTTGAACAAAACGTTTTTGCGCGCGATAAGCTGCATCTACACCACCTTGGCCTGCAATATCATCATAGCGGCGCATAAAGTGATCTAGCTGAATGTCAGCCGGTTCTTGCGAGACTGCGCTAAAACAGTTTGGGCCGGTAGGATCGGTACTGGCGTTGGTGACGTTAAATCCAGCAATATCAACCCAACGCTCACCGACGATAGCTGAGTTCACACTGTCGTATCTTGGTTCATAGAGTGGGTTATTGTTTAACTGGGACTGAAGTCGAGTAATTTCATCTTGTGCGGTATGTAGCGCGATGTTTTTTGCCAGACCATAGCGCCAAGCGTGTCTGGGGTCGTTGGGATCTGGTTCGATAATATGTTCGGCATCCAGCACCTCTAGTGCTGCGGTGCGGGTTAACCATTCATGTCCCATGGGCATGATCCCTTGTCCACCAAATTGGGTGAATGCTTGAACTGTGCTGCTTAATGCAAGTCCTAGTGAAATTGTAAGAGGCTTTATTTTCATATCTACTCCTTGAAAACTAAAAGCAAAAATAGAGTTTTTACTCAATGCAGGGGCAAAGATTATAGTTTGTGAAATAAATGTTTCAATTGATTTTTGTTTGTAACTAATAGGTTTTTTATCACCTGATTTGTTTGGTGAGTGTTTGCCTCTTACATGGCTTAAAAAAGATAAAAGTAATTTTTATTTAATATCAGGTTGTTACAGTTTATTTTGTTCGTGTCTTATGTTCTGTAATGACGTGAAATATGCACATTTTCTTGCTGGTGCTACAGTTACTCTACTTAGCTGGGAATCAATTTAAGCGAAAGTTAGCGCACACTTGAGTATCTTTTGTTAACAAGTGTGTTGTTTTGTGCCGTGGTTACTATATCTAAAGGATATAAATATGAACTATTCACTTCACCCCTCTGTCGGTGTCGCAAGACTCGGTAATAGCGATGGTCAGTTTTATTTAGCACCAGACAAAATAGGTGGTTTACCGTTTGAATCCGATGAATGGGGCAATAAGATAGACAGCCCTGTCAGTCAGTTTAAAGATGCAGAAGGCCGGATCCGCAGACAGGGCCAACCCTTTAAAATCATTGACGAAAATAACAATGAGCTTACGTTATCGAGCGATAACGTTAAATCCATTAGTTGGACTGTACACGTCGCTAATAAAAAGGCGGCATGGTATGAGTTTAATGAGTTACAAGGCAACTTACTCTATGGTCAAGATAATAGTTATAGCAATCGCAACACGCCGTGGCGTAATGCGGATGCAACGGATCGCCGAAGCTTAATTATTGACCCAGGTCCAAGAACGATATCTGGCGCAAATGCAAAGGCTGAATTTGACGCCTCCAGTGCGCCTGCAGGATATCCGGTTAGTTTCCCTCCCAAACCGTGCCAAGGCACTGAAATAAAGTCTCTCGGAGACATTTTAACCGATAACGAAGGCCGCTTAGTGGTACTTGGCGGTAAAGGGAGTGCGGGTGGTAACCAGCCTCTTGAATCTTACGGTGGTGCGGACACATGGCATGATGATATTGCGGATGGAACTGTGTATTGCACGGTTACGTTTGACGATGGTAAAACCTTGCAACTCTCTGCTTGGGTAATTGTTGGCTCTCCGGATTTTGCACCGGAAATCGTTAATATCTCCAATCTCAGTGATACTATGTTTGACGTTGCGGTGCGCGAACAAAACTTATGTCCTGAGCTATACAGCGATGGTGAGTATCAGTCTTCTTATCAGGCAAATTATTACCAAGATATTGAGCCGATTATCCAGCGTATTAGCCGTTATCAGTGGGTATCAAATGTCCAATCTATGTCGGCATTTGTTTCCAATATTTTTGATTTTAAAGACAATTCTGAAGATAACAAAGCCAATCGTCAGGCTTACTTTAAGTACTTTAGGCAGCCAGTTGACCCAGCCATAGTGCAGCAAACTCCGCCAAACGAGCAAACCAATCAGCAACTCTTCGAGTATGGTATTGAGGGTAATTTACCACTGATGCCAATGAACTCTGGTAGTAACTCGGTGAGCAACGCTGAAGACAATATTGTCGATAAGTTTCTGACGTTAACGCAGACTCAATATTTCTTACTGAGTCAGTGGGCTGCTGGTAACTTTTCAAGTGCTAAACCTTCAGCGCCACAGAGCGCAGTCGATGAGTTTGGCGTATTTTATGCGGATCAAGGTAGCGTGGGTAATTGCGTTGGCTTACCTATGTGTCCAGGGATTGAGGTAACGTGGAGTTTACAAAATCCAGCAGTGTACGCGGCGCCTTATATCATTAAAGATCAAAGCATGGGTAATGGCTTTCCGAGCGGCTTGGATGCTGAGCGTGATGAGTGCGAAGGCGGTGGATGTCAGCCTGGAGATTTAACCAAGCGCATGGCATGCCCGTGGCAAGCAGACTTTTTCAACTGTACTATTCAAAATGTGAACTTTACCGAGCCAACGGTGAATAAAGTGAACGTTGGCACGGAAGACGATCCGCAAATGGTGCCAGCTGCCCCAACTTACTATAGTTACTGGTGGCCACCACAAAGCCCTTGGGATGTATTGACGAATCAATTTGATGATCAATCACTTACCCATCTGCCTGCAGGCCAGCAAGTCAACTATGCACGTGGTATCAATAGTTTTGTGCAAATGGTTGAGCATTGGTCGGCACTTGGTTTTATCCGCAATCAAAATAGTGATGAACCGAATTTCCCCTACTTTACGGAAATCGAACGTAATCACCAACTGTTTGCGTATAAGGATGTGCCTGTCTCTGATATTACTGGGAATTGCCAAGACGACGGAACCGATATTCCGGTGTTTTATATTCCTGATGACCTTAAAGATCACCTGTCGTGCGGGTGCTCTAAGGCCAAAGCAATATTAAAAGGACTTGAAGAAAAAATGGCTAAGCCAATTACGCAAAAACGAGCTGCGAAAAAAGTGCCTCGCAGCGGTACTCGAACAAGACGGTAATGGATATGAATGGTACTCACGAATGTGATGTGCTAGTAATTGGTGCTGGCCCTGCTGGGGCTAGCACCGCATTAAACTTGCTCAATCACACAGACCTATCAGTCATTTTAATCGAGCAGTCTGATTTACAAAAATTAAGAATTGGCGAAAGTGTATCTGCAAGTGTGTTTTCGGTATTGGACTATTTGCAGATAGATAGAGCGGATTTCGGTCCGCACTGTTTTACTCCAACTCAAGGTAATAGTGCATTTTGGGGAAGTGAGAAATCTGCTAATCGTCACGCGATTTTTGCACCAGACAGAGCAACCTATCAAATTAATCGCGAGATATTTGATCTAACCTTGCTCGAAAGCACAATCCAGCGCGGTGGAACGGTGTTCCCGCGCACTAAAAGCAAAGCAATTACTCAGTTACAAGACGGTCGTTACTCAGTGGTGGTGAGTCATCCTGACTATGGTCAGTTCACCATTGTTTGCAAGTATCTAGTTGATGCGTCAGGGCGTAATTCGTCTATTGGCAAATCTCTAGGAGCGGCTGTTCAGCAATATGACAGACTTACTGGGGTTGGTGCCTTCTTTAAAGTAAAGCGGGGGGCGCTTGAGCAACTTCAACTAATTGAAAGTGATGAATGTGGCTGGTGGTACAGTGCGGCGCTTTCTAACGATATGTTAGTTGTAACGTATTTTAGTGATTTTGAATTGCTCTCAAAGCAGCGCTTAAATCGTCTGACGCAGTGGCAAGCGCACTTAGGTAGTAGTAAATATATGTCACGGCGGGTAGAGGATGCAAAGATGGTCGATGAAAACCTATGGATCCGACCTGCCGGGAGTCATTTTAGCAGTTTTGCTCATCTCAAAAATTATCTACCAGTGGGGGATGCGGCTTGTGCGTTTGACCCTATTTCCTCTATGGGATTAGGGTTTGCCATGACATCGGGATGCCAAGCGGCAGCCATTATCGGCAATACCAAAACATCTCAAGCGTTTATGCACAGTAGCAAGATGTATCAACAAGACTTAGCGCGTCAGTTTGATCAGTACTTAGCGCTAAAGCAGCAGTTTTATAATAAGGAAAAACGTTGGTGTGATGCGCCTTTTTGGTTCAAGCGGCAGCAACTTATCAATCAGGTTGCTTAACTGAAACTAACCGAAGAATAACAACTGCTTGCGCATAAGTTGTTATTCTGATTTCGGGTTAGCTCATATTAAAGCAAGCTTAAAATGTGTTTGGCGTTTTGTCGGGCAAGACAGCCCTTGACGGGATCGGTTGAAAACGTTTTAGCCGATATCTCCATAGGCTTCCCTTCATGAAGTACATCACCGCTATAGACCTTAACTCGACAGGTCGTTTTGTTTTGCTCTTCTGAATAAACAAGCTCCACTTTTTCGGCCTTCATGATTAAGTTTTTGTAGGGGTATCCCGCATCAGTAAATACTTTTTCAGTTTGTACCTGCTCGGATGTTGATGCGAGTGCTGCTAGAGGAAATGCAAGAATAATTGCGTATTTCATGATAAAGACTCCTTCCGTCTCTGATTTCACTGCTAAGTATTGTGTGCATTCATAAAACTGACAAACTAGAAATTCTGACCTATAGTTAAGTTTTAATTAAGTAAGATGGCGAATGAAATCACCTCCACTCAAAGGACTTTGGTATTTTAAAACGGCGGCGGAATTAGGCAGTTTTAAGCAGGCGGCGGAAGCCTTATTTGTGACTCAAGCCGCTGTGAGTCAACAGATAAGAACCCTTGAGCAACAGCTTGGTTGTATGTTATTTGAACGACAAACAAGAAAGGTATTGCTAACTCAGCAAGGACAAGACTTGTTGCCTTACTTACACAAGGCCTTTGGGCAAATGGAAATGGGCTTGTCGACGTTAAAATCAGATCCTAACCCAAACACCATTCACCTGTCGGTTTTGCCTTCATTTGCTACTTGTTGGCTGTTGCCAAGGTTGGCGAGCTTCAACAAAGCATTACCAGACTACCAGCTACGTATTGATCCAACTGAGCAACTCGCCGATTTTAACCACGACGATATTGATATTGGGATCCGCTTTGGATTTGGTAACTATCCGGGACTGAAAAGCGAGCTCATCGCGGAGGATGAGTTAGTCCTTGCCTACCGTCCTGGATTAATTGACCCAAATAAACCGTTGCGAGAACAGCTATCTAAACTCAATTTTATCTATGATGAAGGCCGGGATAATGAGCATGCGTGGCTTGAACTAAACAAACAACTGGATTTGAGTGGTCATACATTCAGTAATCTCAAAATTGATAATGCGGCGTTGGTACAGCAAGCAACGGTGGCAGGGCAGGGGTTTTCTTTGTTACGTCGACGTTTAGTGAATCAATCTTTAGAGCTAGGCCAATTAGAAATCTATCCCGACTTTGCATGGTTATGTGAATATCGGTATTACTTGGTCGCACCAGAGCGCCATTTTGAGTGGCCTAAATTAAAGGCGTTTCGAGATTGGATTGTGGCTGAGCTTAGCGCATGTTGAAATAGCGATTTTATATGTTCTTGGTTAACTTTAGCTTGGCCCATAAGGCGGCGAGTTGAGTACTGCAAAAAATAAGGCGGATAGGATAAACAGGCCAAGCCACTGTTATATACGCACCAGTGGCTAGGCTGAGTTATAAGCAGCTATTTTAGGTCAAAGCGGTCTGCATTCATTACTTTGGTCCATACCTCAACAAAGTCACGGACAAACTTCTCTTTGCTATCATCTTGTGCGTACACTTCAGCGTAAGCGCGCAAAATAGAATTAGAACCAAAGACGAGATCAACGCGAGTCGCGGTCCATTTTACCGTGTCCGTATCACGTGTTTTTATCTCATATAGGTTCTCTCCACTTGGCTCCCAGCGATATGCCATATCGGTCAAGTTGACGAAAAAGTCATTACTCAAAGTGCCAACGTTATCGGTAAATACGCCATGCGATGTTTGCCCGTGATTGGTGCCTAGCACGCGCATTCCGCCGATCAGTACGGTCATTTCCTTGGCTGTGAGGCCCAACAGCTGAGCTTTATCAAGTAGCATTTCTTCTGGTTTAACGCTGTAGTGCTGTTTTTGCCAATTGCGAAAACCGTCATGTACAGGCTCTAATACATCAAATGACTCAATGTCGGTTTGCTCGTCTGTGGCATCGCCTCGCCCAGCGGCAAAAGGCACTTGGATTGATACACCGGCATTTTTAGCCGCTTGTTCAACGGCAGCGCAGCCACCCAATACGATTAGATCGGCCATGCTTACGGTAGGCGTAAAATTACTTTGCACGGTTTCTAATGCCGCAAGTACTTTCGCTAGACGCTCCGGCTCATTTCCAAGCCAATCTTTTTGCGGGGCTAGGCGGATCCTCGCACCATTTGCACCCCCTCTAAAATCGGAATATCTAAACGTTCTAGCACTATCCCACGCGGTGGCTACTAATTCTGAAAGCGTCACATTGGTTGCTAGAATTTGTTGCTTGAGTGCGCTAATTTCACTGTCGTTTAGGGTGTAGTTAACGCTGGGGACGGGGTCTTGCCAAAGTAAATCTTCGTTAGGGACTTCAGGGCCTAGATAACGGCTTTTTGGGCCAAGGTCGCGATGCGTAAGCTTAAACCACGCTCTTGCAAAAACATCGTTAAAATAGTCGGGATCGGCATAAAACTTCTCTGAAATTTTACGATAAGCAGGGTCCATTTTCAGCGCCATATCGGCATCTGTCATCATCGGCATGCAGCGTTTGGATGCGTCTTCAGCATCAACCGGCTTATCTTCTTCTTTTATATTAATAGGCTGCCATTGCCATGCACCCGCAGGGCTTTTGGTCTGCTCCCACTCGTACGTGAACAGCAAGTAGAAGTAGCCATTGTCCCATTGAGTTGGGTTCGTCGTCCAAGCGCCTTCAATACCACTGGTTACTGCATCAGAGCCAATGCCACGCGAGCTATGATTCATCCAACCAAAACCTTGTTCATGCAAGTCCGCGCCTTCTGGTGCCGGGCCTAATTCATCGGCATTGCCATTTCCGTGCGCTTTTCCCACAGTGTGTCCGCCAGCGGTTAGGGCAACGGTTTCTTCATCGTTCATTGCCATTCGAGCGAAGGTAACACGCATATCTTCAGCTGTTTTTAACGGATCGGGATTACCATCTACGCCCTCAGGATTAACGTAGATAAGACCCATCATCACAGCGGCAAGCGGGTTTTCTAAATCGCGTTCACCGCTATAGCGGCTGTTTGAATTATTGGAGGGAGCCAGCCACTCTTTTTCGCTGCCCCAGTAGGTGTCTTTTTCTGGATGCCAGATATCTTCTCGGCCACCGGCAAAACCAAAGGTTTTGAATCCCATCGACTCATAAGCAACGTTGCCCGCCAGCACGATTAAATCGGCCCAAGAAATACGATTGCCATACTTTCTTTTAATCGGCCAAAGTAAACGCCGGGCTTTATCTAAGTTTCCGTTGTCCGGCCAGCTGTTTAGCGGAGCAAAGCGCTGATTACCCGTGTTTGCACCACCGCGACCATCCGCAACACGATAACTGCCCGCAGCGTGCCATGCCATTCTGATCATTAATCCTCCATAGTGTCCCCAATCTGCGGGCCACCATGGCTGCGAGTCTGTCATAAGTTGCTCGAGATCTTTCTTCAGGGCGGGGTAATCGAGGCTGTTAAATGCGCTTTTGTAATCAAAATCGGCATCCATCGGATCGGTTTTCGTATCGTGCTGATGCAATATGTCTAAGTTCAGGCTATTTGGCCACCACTGGTGCTCGCTATGCTCTGACGACGTATTTGCACCATGTGCAAAAGGACAAATCGATGGTGTGTTTTGCTTCTTATCCATGGGAGATCCTTGTTTGTTCGATGACGGAAGATTGCTAGGGCCTGTTTATCTTTCAAGTTTGTTTCTGCAGCAGTTTGATTGATGTATACATAGGGCAAGTTGTACGCCGCGAGCAAAATACGCTCAGAGGAACAAAAATCAAATCGCAAAGGTCAACAGGCCCTAGATAAAGGTAGTCCCGATAAGTGCTTTTTACCAGATTTAGGTGGCCTTAAAAGCCAATATTGAATACCAAGAGAGTGGCGACATTTGTGACTCTCTGGGTAGTGAACACGCCAAATCTGACTGATTACATGATTTTTAATTAGACGCTTGAATATTCGATAAAAGTAAATAAATATTGCGCAAATCGTCTAGAATTGTTTGTTGGAACGATTTAATTGTGTTATCAGTATAAAAAGGCGCAATAAATAACCTATTTCATTTTCTATAGTGATAATAAGAAACTTTCTATCGTCAGCGTCTAACTATAATTTGGAACGTTACAAAGGAAACCGTTATGACAATAACAAAACAAAAAACGACTTTGGCGTTGGCAATCGCCAGCTTGTGTGGTTCGGGCGCTATGGTGTGGACGGCCCCTGTGTTTGCCGAGGAAGCAGCGTCGGAACCCGTTGAAAAGATTATGGTAACGGGGTCGCGTATCGCGCGGGCAAACCTAAGTAAACCCGGCGCGGTAACCACAATATCTAGATCGGATATTGAGCAAACCGGGTTTAAAAATATTGGTGATATGCTGCAAAATCTAACGGTTTCCGCCAGTGCTCCTAATGCTTCTCAAAATGAAAATACGTCGGGCGTGACAAACTTCGACTTACGCGGTCTAGGTGCACAGCGCACGTTGGTCTTGCTAAATGGCCGCCGCTTACCAAACGGGGGAAATGGCGCGGATGCTGCGGTTGACCTAAGTGCTATACCTACAGCGATTATTGAACGTGTTGAAATTCTATTGGACGGTGCCTCTTCTATTTACGGCTCTGATGCGGTGTCTGGTGTCGTAAACATTATTACTCGCCAAACGGGCGATATTTTTGAGGTCAGTGGCTCAATTGGCCAATCCGCTGAAGGCGATGCTGATACGACTTCTTTGGAACTTGTAACAGGGATTGTTGGCGATAAAGGGCGTTTTATGGTGAGTGCCAGCTACGATGAAAAACAAGAAGTGTATGCTGGCGACAGAGACTTTAGCCGCTATGATTTAACACTTAATCCCGATGGCAGTTACGGCCAAGGCGGTAGTTCCGCAATGCCATGGAGTAACCTAAAAGTCACGGATGAAAACGGTAAGGAAATATTTGTTACCCGAGGCCCAGAATATGGCGAGTGGCGTGAAACTATCTCCGATGCATCACTTGCACAAAATGATTTATACAACTACCAAGAGCCTAGCTTGCTACAAACGCCTTTTGAACGCTATAGCATGAGTGCGTTTGGCGAGTATGATCTTGGCAATTTGAAGTTTTCGGATGACGTGGTATTCAATTTCGAGGCGCTTTATTCACATCGAAAATCCACTACCAATGGTGCGCCTCAGCCACTAGTTCCAGTTTGGGGTGGGTATTTAGATTTCACTTACTCTCCTGATAACTATTACAACCAACAATTTGGTCCGAAAGACAAAGATGGTAATCCTTATGCCATCAATGACTGGCGTCGCAGAATGGTAGAAACCAATGGCCGCATGAACCACGTAGAAAACAGCCAGTACCGTATTGTGATGGCGCTCTCTGGTGATTTTAATGCAGATTGGAGCTGGGAGTTGGCCTACAATTTTGGTCGCAACTCAAACAAACGACTAAAAACCGGCATATTCAATTGGCCAGCGGCTAAAAATGCGGTTGGTCCTACCCACTTTGATGATCAAGGCGTACTGCGCTGTGGTGCTACACCGGATGCGCTAATTGCAGGTTGTGTGCCGCTTAATATCTTTGGCCAACCCGGTACCGACTCCGAAATTTCCGAGGACATGCTAAATTATCTCTCTGGTGATTGGCCGGGGATCCAACAAGGTCATAACCAGATTAAAATCGCCAGCGCGAACCTAAGTGGCGTAGTGGCGAGTTTGCCTGCGGGCGACCTAGGTGTGTCTTTTGGTATCGAAAATCAAAAAGTTGAGGCGCGTAATCAAACAGATGCCGTTTCTATTAATATTTTAGTCACGGATGGATTAGGTAGACCAACTGGCGGCGAGTATTCGCTCAATGAAGCCTACCTAGAAGCTGTCGTACCACTACTATCAGACCACGATTGGGCGCAGAGCCTAGAGTTAAATCTCGCGACTCGATATTCAGACTTTGATACGTTTGGTTCGACCACCAATTCAAAAGTGGGCGTATTTTGGGCGTTGAATGAGCAGTTGAGTTTTAGAGGGACTTGGTCACAAGCATTTAGAGCGCCTAATGTGGTGGAACTTTATAAAGGAAGGTTACCTGGTTTTGAAAATGGCGACGATCCTTGTGCCGTAGCAAATCCAAACCAAAACTGTGTCAGCACAGGCGTTCCCGCTGATGGCAGTTACCGAGAAACGATCGGACAGATCAGAACTAATACTGGCGGTAACACCGAACTTGAACCAGAAACCGCGACGAGCAAAACACTTGGGGTGATTTATCAGCCGAGCTGGCTTACTAACGGTTCAATCACCTTAGATTTTTATGACATCCAATTAAAAGATGCCATTGGTAACATTAGCGCGGTGACTAAATTGAGTGAATGTATGAATAATGGTTTGTACTGCGACTCTGTACATCGTGTTCAATCTGGTGAGTTTCAGGGGGTGATCACCGGTGTTGATGTGTTTAATGAAAACCTCAATGCGTTAAACCGTCAAGGGGTGGACGCGGAAGTTCGTTTTGACATCGGGCAGTTTTCATTTGGTGATTTGAGTACCGCACTAAACTGGTCATTTGTGAGTAAACATGAAGTCATTGAACCAGGCCTTGTAACCAAAGACAGAGCCGGACAGCGCGTTAATGGCCAGATGGCGGTGCCTGAGCACAGAGTTAACTTTGCACTTAATTGGCAGCATGACGACTTTAGCGCAAGTTGGCAAAGTTACTATATCGATTCAATGTTAGAAGAAGTATCGGTTAAACAAGGCGACCAAATCGTTAACTTTACCAATACCGTTGATAGCACGCTGACACATAATGCTCAAGTAACCTACCATTTAGACTCTGTTGATACTCAAATTACGCTGGGCGTTAACAATCTACTGGATGAAGCGCCGCCTTTCGCGACCGGCAATGGAAATAACGCAGATCCCATTCATTCGTCTTTATATTTGGGTCGTGAGTACTACCTAAGATTTAAGACAGAGTTTTAACTTCACATTGTTTCCCTGTGAGAGTAAGACAAAGCGGGCTATGTAAGCCCGCTTTTTTAGTTCGCAGTTTGGTGCGAAGTTTGTTCAGACGAAGTTGCGCTTGTGGTTTGCGCTGCGGCGTTGATCCGTGACACTGCCTTCCAACAGATCAAGGCCATTAGTGCTATTAGTCCAATCACAATCGCGAAGTCTACTTTAGTTTGTAGCGGTAACAAGTTGTATTGGTTACCGAAGTAGGCCAAATTCATCACTAAACTTAAGCAATAGCAAATCCCACTTAGTCCTAATAACACCTTGCTAAAGGACAAAACATCTTTGGCAAATTGGCTACTTATCAGGGCGAAGAAAAAGGCTATAAACATAGAGGACTTGACGGTTTCTAATTTGTCGGCATGCGTCGCAGGAAGTAAAGTGGTTAATGTAAAGCCAACAGCAACCGCTAAAATCACCCCAATAAAACTGCCGCTGGTCAGTCTTTTGACAAACATTAGGCTTTTAGGACTTTGCTTTTTCTGCTTTGCTCGTTTGTCAATCCACATCAAATTGCCAGTAACAATTAAGTAGGCGGTTGCAAGACCAAGGCATAAAAACGCCAGTCGCATGCCATATCCAGCAAAATCACCAAAGTGGAGGCTTGCAATGGTAGAGAGTCCCGCTCGTACCGCATTATCATAGTTGTTTTCTGTGAGGTAAACTTGCGAATTGTCACTGAGCTTATACTGAATTTCTTTAATATTAGAGAAAGCATCATTGCTTTTTGCTGTAAAGCCCACCACCGCATTCTTGTCACCAAAGTGGCTAATTTCAACCATAGTAAAGGTAACATCCCCAAGCTTAGCCTGTGCTTGAGCTCTTAGTTGATCGATGCCTTGCATGGGTTGTATTTGGTTTATGGCCTCAATTTTTGGCTCGTTAAATCCAGCTGCTTGCAGTAATGCAGTTTGGTTGCCACCATAGAGCAGCACGGCGTATGAAATCTGGTAGATAATCACGAGGTTGAAAACAAGCCCTGTGAAGGCGTACATAATGTGAAAAGGTAGGCCCATCGTGCCAATCAGGTTATGAGCATCCAGCCATTTGTCTTTTTTACCTTCGGCGCGATATTGAAAGAAGTTTTTAGCAATTTTACGCCAATGGATCACAACGCCACTTAGTATAGCAACGAAGAAAAATAACGTAATCACTCCAACAAAATAGAGTCCAGGCCTACCTAACCCCAAATCGAAATGGAGTTCAAAAAGCAACGTAGAAAACTCAAACTTATCGGCGTCAGCAAGTACCTCACCAGATTGCGGTGATATCAATAGGTGTTGATCCTGATGATCCTCCCCCGTGATCGGGTGGGGCTGATCTAAATGGGTTGCAAAATATACTTCAATAAACGGATTATGCGGCGTAGGCTCTCGCATAAAAAAGCCATGATCGGTATCAACATCGTATTGTTCTTGAATAGAGTTTATGGCGTTGTCATAAGAAATTGTGGTTATTGACTCGTTTGATTGTACAGCCAGAGGTGCACGCTCCCAACCCCGAATATTATCTCTAAATAGGCTAAGTGAGCCTGTGATAAAAACGATGAATAATACCGTTGAAATAATGAGTCCAATCCAGGCGTGCGCTTCGGTTAATGATTTTAGTGTTTGGTTTTTCATTGTTTATCTCATTAACAATAATGCTGTATTTAGTAGCAGCGAAGGGATAAAAATAGCAAATAACGGCTTGCAGGCTGCTTTTGCACTTGGAAATGCGTAGCTCCATACGATAAAACCCGCCCAGATAGGAAATGCTAAGATCAGACCCAGCATGAGTTTTGCCGATTCAGAAAATGGTAGTAACAAGTTGAGGTTTAGCACCAAAGAAATAGACAGTAATAATCCCAATGAAAATCCAAGTAAGGTTTTAGGCCACATAACTTATTCCCCCTACAAATAGAGATAACAAGAAGACTAATGCTGAACTGAGATAGAAACGTCTTATTGAATACCCACTTAACAAAGTTACTGAAACTAAACTAAACATCAAGATAACAAGTGCTGCTAACATCGCAGAGATAACTGGATATTGCACAGTTAAAATACCAAGTCCGGACAAAATTAGTAGAGTGGCTAAAGGATATGCTGCGAGTCTACTAATAGATGAAGCCAAAAATCGTTGTTTAGGGCTTGCCAAGTAGAGTAACACTGCGGCAAACCAAAACGGTATAATTGAGAAAAAGCTCATGATGGTGATAATCATTATTGTTTGCAATTGATTGTAATGATTATAGGTATGTTCTTCAAGGCTTGAGTAATAATTGTCACAAATTAGATAAATTAATGATATGGCAAAAGCAGGGCTGCGCTGTGAGGCTTCAGGAAGTCACGGTTTGATCCCTGCTCTGTAGCACTTTTAGCTAAGTGTAAAAGTGCCTTGCATAATGGCGAAATGGCCCGGGAAAGAACAGAAGAACTTGTAGCTGTCACCTTGCTTTAACTGCTCAGTAGAGAAGGTCACTGTGGTTTGCTCGCCACCGCCAATCACCTTTGATACGGCTAAAACGCGACTGTCGTTTGGCTTTACATAGCTATTATTTGCACCTGCCGACATACCATCGGTTGCAACGGCTTGAACATCTGCTGCTTTGCTCAACACCCAGTTGTGGCCCATGGTGGTGGCTGGCAGTTTGCCCGTATGCTTTAACGTGACTGAAATTTCTTTACAGCTAGATGGCGCACTGAGTGATTTTTTAGAAAACTGCATCATGTCGTTGGCTTCGATGCTGAGTTCACATTCGTTTGCCGATGCAGTATGAGAAAACAGAAAGACACCTAGGCTAAGCAAAGTGATGGAAAGAGAGGTTTTCATATTTAACTCCTTAATTAAAAATCATTCTCATTATTATCTTTGCCGGGATGAATGTAAATGGATGCAGATCAATAAAACGGTTCTTTGCGTGAAGTGACTGAAATTAAAGAGTGAAAAGCAAAATGAAAGTTTAACAGGCCCAGATGTTCAGGCCATCAATGCAATGGAAAGCCGTCAAGCTGCTAGAACAAGAGGGTAGTTCTTTTAAAACCATTGCCTTATGGCTGATGTCGTTGGTGTAGTCCTAATCAGGCAAGACATCAGCTAATTCGACTTGTTGCTATCGCAACAAGTCGCTAATTTGTTTATGACGCAGTGATAGTGCAGTTATCCACCCTGCGTACCTTTTGCAGTGCCGAAAAGAGTCTAGCTTTGTCGTTTGCAAAGAGCTGTTCGGTGTTTATTATTTGGTTAAACAAGCCTGCCTGTTCATCCGTGAGGTTACCATGCTTGGCAAGATGCTGGGTCAGTGTTTCAAGAATGGCTGCACCAAGCTGATTTAATGTGCTTCTTAGCCGATCCTAATTGGCGTCTTCGTTTGGTACGCCTTCAGCTAGCCATTGTGCCCGGTATCTGTATTGAATAGCCTTTGCAGCATCCATTTGTGCTTGGAAAAACGCCTCAACGCTTGCACTATCCAGACATTGCTGGCGGGCTTGCTCTAGCGCTTTTGAGAGCACAGTGGCCTCACGGGATAAGTCTTCAATTGGCCTGTGTTGTTGTGCTTTAAACAGTGCTACAGGCTGCATCTGAGCAAGGCGTTGGTTGATATGTGAGAATAACTCCTCAGCAGAGTCTGTTCGCGTTTTGACCAATGTATTTGCCTTTTCAACGACCTGCGCCAGCGCGGTGCGAGCTTCATCTTCGCTTATCGGCTGAGATCGTTTTTCCATTTTCATCAGACCAAACAGCGTACGGTTATCCGCGTTATCCTGAACGCTTACTTCGCGCAGTGTCAGCTCTGGGTAAACCACTTTAAGTGCGCAGCTACCTACGGCAACGGTGTTTTGGTCAAATTGTCCATTTGCAAGTAAGCGAGCCGCTTCGTTGGTGCCTTTGGGTACGGGCTTGGTTTGTACCTGATGAGCATTGAGCCAATGACCAATTTGGTTCAGGGCTGCCGGGTGGGATGCTGCATGCGTAATTTTAGCTGTCTTGTTCAATCCAAAAACACACATTTCGATGGGCATATGCACAGCGGCACTCAGCTCCGTTACCTTGTAGTTACGCATCGCATTGACAATGGCTGGGACCAGTTGTCCTTCAATAGTGGAGTTGGCCAGCGCGCTGAAAGCCCAGCTCTGCGCTTGCGCGGCATTGGCATAAGTATGCTCCGGGGTGCCCGAGTAAAAACGCTCATACTCCTGCGACTGGCGGTTGGCGAGTAGGTCAAGTGCGGCATGATTAAAACTCCCCGGCCCAGCTTGTACATAGACAGATGCGGCATGGGTTGTCAGTGTAAATAGCAGTGTGGGTAACGCCAGTAAGCGAAACATAGATGACAATTTCAAGGACTTTTCCAAAGGTTTTACAGGCAAAAAACGGATCCTAACAGAACCATTAGGTGCTGTCCTGCAAGCGGAGTGATTTATTGATAACTCACAGCGCACTTTATGTACCTGCTTACTCGACTTTTAGCATCAATGAGTACTTTTTTATTACCGCCAGCCAAACGCTTATAAAACGGAAAATAATCATGCCAAGCACGTTAACAAGCGTATAAAACTGTATCAGTGACAGGGTGGAAACGGCGGTCTATGCTTGAAATGACTGCAATTAAAGGGTGATTTCAAAGATGAAAAAATACTGGCTGCTGCCATTGTTGTTTACTCCACTATTTGTCAATGCGGCGACATCTTCTACCGTAACATTGGCTTCCGATTATTTATTTAACGGCGTGAGTCAAACTAAGGAAGACGAAGCGCTTCAAGTTAGTCTCGATTGGTTTGGAAAAAGTGGTTGGTATGCTGGAGGCTGGGTGTCTCAAGTAGATTTTGGTGATGGTACGGATTTAGAAGGAGATCTGTATGGTGGCTACAAATTTACGCTAACTGAAAAATTAAAGCTTGATGTTGGCCTCTCGCAATATACCTATCATGGTGATGATGTGAGTTCTGATTACAACTATGCAGAAGCCTTTGCAAAGTTTAATTATGGCCAGACAAATTTAGACTTTTGGTATGCATGGGATTACTTTGGAACAGGGGCTGCTCACGGGATAGTGATGCTCACGCATAGTATCCCAATTACAGATCGGTGGTTACTGACGCTCGGGGTTGATCATTCAATGAGCTTTGATAGTGATAAATACGAATGGGAGTCGGGTGATGATGACTATACCCACTGGCATCTAACTGGAACTTACTCGATTAGTACTTGGTCTTTTTCATTGGGTTATGAAAGCAATGACATTGATTCTTATGCAGATTCTACATTTGTGGCGTCAATCTCAAAAACATTTAACTTCTAAATTTACCTTTTATTAACTTTTGTGTTGATTTTAGTTGCGAATTGTACTTTTATATAGCTATATGATTGATGCTCCATAACTTTTTATAGGAGTAAGCAATTGATGAGGTAAATAGTGATAAAAGCTATGGAGTCGCAATGATGAAGGATACGATAAAACTAACAGCACTCTCTTTGGCGGTATTTTCTCGGTTTAGCTTTTCAAGCCCGCTAGAATTTGCCGGTGGCGCAGACATGTCTAAGTTAGTCGAGGCAGAGCACATATTGCCAAATCTCAATGACTACACAACAAACCTTGTGACCGTAAAAGGAGTGGTCACTCATGTTTGCAGAAAGTTAGGTTGCTGGATGACGCTGCGAGTAGCAAATGGCCTAGACGTAAATATCGAAGTTGAGCAAGGCGATATGGTATTTCCACTTGCTGCGATTGGCCGTGAAGCCCATGTGACGGGGCGCTTCGAAGCGCTAAACCAGCGCGCTTTGGCTTGCATGAGTAAAGCGGACGATGAAGCTGCACTTATGCGTTTGGGATTTAATCCAACGGCCGTAACCATTTCGCATTTAGTACAGCAAGTAAAACACAGCTAGGCTCCCAAACGTGGTGATATAGAGGTTTTTAAAGCGAAACGCCAGTATTATCGCAACCGTTGCGGCGACCAAATAGGGGTTGCTTGGCGTGATGGCAAGTTGCTTGTTCTGAATGAATACAATGGGTACCCAAATGGCAGTCAGTACGCAAGGGGCGCTAAAACTTAAAAAGCGTTGTAGTTTAGGGCCGATAGTAAAAGGCAGTTGTTTTGCCAAAAATAAATACCGAGTTGCAAACGTGACACAAGCCATGGCTAAAATAGTGGTGATCATACACGCTCCTTTTTACTTTGTAGCACATATCCTACCGACATTCCGAGCAGTGCTGAGGCGATTAAACCAAATTCAAAATGGATCAGTTTGAACACTAAGATAGTTACGGCCGACGTTAAACAGGCGCATAACACGGGTAATGCGTTAATACTCGGGACCACTAAAGCAATAAATATTGCCGCAATCGCGAAGTCTAAGCCAAGGTTGGTCAAGTCAGGTAAAAACTGACCTGCGACAATACCAATGAGCGTCCACAGATTCCATGCAACATAAAAGCTACCACCAGCGATGAGCGCATACACGAGCCGAAGTTTGCCTTGATACGCACGGTGGTGATGGGAAAACGCAAATAATTCGTCAGTGAGAAAAAACGCAATGGGACCACGCCATTTAAGGGGTTTATCTATCATTTTATTGCGGATCGCAAGGCCATAGAGTAAATGTCTCGCGCTAATAATAAAGGTAGTCGCAAGCAAGGTGATAAGCGCGGTGTCTTTGGCAATAAGCTCTATTGCCACTAACTGCGCCGAGCCTGCAAAAACTAATAACGACATTAACTGTGCTTCGAGCGGCGTAAAGCCATTTTGCACGGCAAGGGAGCCACACAATATTCCCCAAGGAAGCACGGCGAGATTTAATGGCAACATATCCCAAAAGCCTTTGCATACTGCGACTTTCATATTAACAAGCCTTGCTATATTGACTGGGAGTGATCCCCATATTCTTTTTAAAATGACGGTTGAAATGGCTTTGGTCATAAAAGCCTACGCTTAATGCTGCATGGGAAACACTTTTGCCACTGCGCAGTAATGCCTTGGCATGATTAAGCCGGTGTTGTATTTGAAAGGCATGGGGAGTGAGGCCGGTGTGGGCCTTAAACACACGAATAAAGTAAAAGGGACTCATGCCGACAAGGCTCGCTAAGGAGTCGAGTGATACATCTTCAAATAAATTATCCAAAAGAAAATGGCGTGCAGTGGTAATTCGTTGCTTCACCGAAGGGATTTTGGTATCGAATGTGACTTTGCCTTGCTTATTGCTTAAATAAGATAGCAGAGCAATAAGCTGAGACTGCTTTTCAAGCACGCTGGTATCACATTCTAAGACGTTAAAAGTGGTGTCCATGAGTGCCGCAAGCGCTCGGTCGTGTACCACTGCATCATGGAAAAAAGGAGCTATTGCCTTGCCATCACCAAGAAACTGATTAAATAGTTCAGGCGTTGGGTAGAGTGAACGGTACGAAGACTTATCTTTTGACGCCTTTCTGCAATCGTGCACCTGCTCTGCATTAATCAAAATGACACTATGCTGACTAGCTAAGTGTTCACCGCCACTGCGGTAGAATCGCTGTGCACCACTATCCACTAAGGCAAGCGTATAGCCGCTGTGGCTATGTCTACCAAAGTCTTCCTGCTTATCAATGTTGTGTAGTACTTCTAGGCCACCGAGTTCACGATGAAAACTAAACTTTGAGTGTTGCATAATTCTCTCCCCCATTGATGAAAAGCGTATCTGTCTTCACTCAAAAAGTCTTGTACAAAATTGCACAATGCCACAAACAATAACCGGGTTAACAACGCCTAATGCCAAGTTTCTTTTTTAAGCACGTTAACAAGGCGGTGATTGATTAAGCATTGGCCATCGATTACTTTAAGCTCGTCTTCATACACACCGTTAAATACGGTGATTGGGGTATCTGATTGAGATTTTGGCTGCTGATAAAGAACAAAGTAGCTTTTAGCACTAAACTTATTTGCCTCGATAGGTTGAATATCGGCACTGGTTATCATGTGCATACTTTTTGTTGTTTTTATGGCTTGTTGCTGCCTTATTGTTATTTCTTCAGCACCAGTAATATTGATACTGAGTGCTGGGATACTAAATGTTGCATCCTGTGTAAAAACACTTTGGTATGCTTGTGCTGAACCCGAACCTCGATATTTTATGTAATTGTGCAGTGTCGTTTCACAGAGGCGCTGGTTACTGCTTGGCTTGATGGTCATGCAACCACTCATAACACCTGCCGCTGCAACTAAAAGGAAATATGATTTCATAACGTAACCCTAATTTTTTCTCAACCTGAGGTTTGGATAAGGAATGAGCTGATTCATTGTTTTTAACTCACGTAAAATTATTCCCGTGTCTAGCCAGAGAGTTTTGGGGATAACACCGCTTCCGCGTCCTGCTCTCGCTAAGGTACCTACATCCTGTAGGCAAGACGAATTTACGCACCAATAGCTGGCGATTGGAAGTGAATTCAACGTAGTTAGCGCTAAAACTGGCTGCTAGAAAGGCATTAATTATCCGAAGCTCAGGTTCGATAATCTCAGTGAATTTAACCGTATTGTCAACCAAGCTAAAGCGTATGATTTATCTTGACGTAACGATTGCGTAAACATGTAAAGCCCCTTTACGGCTTTTTCTGCTATGGTTTTATTAGATGCTACTGATCTGTTAAGTGTGTATTTATATCATGCAGATTTTCACCTTATGACAATTTAATATTGACGAATAAATTAACTTAGTTTACTTTTGTGAAAGCGCTTACATTTTGCGTTTGTTTTTTTAACTTCATTTGTAAGCGCTTACATTTGTTGCTAGGAACGCGCTGAGTAGTCTTCCAGCGTATAGCTAAATAATCTGCTCTGAGAAACGATGAGTTAATCGACGGCTTATCTAAGCCTCAGGTTAAATAATAAAGTTCTTAGCATTCAACCATTTGACAACGACGTTTTGCATCGGGGTAACTGATGAAAATTGCAGCAAGAAAATTAACAAGGCTATGTACCGCAATCTCTGTGGCTATCATAGCGGGATGTGGCGGAAGCGCCGAGACAGAAACTAATTATAAATCCGTTGATACCACAGCGCCGGTTTCAGACTGGACGCTAGTGTGGAGCGATGAATTTGATAGCGATGCGATAGACACATCTAAGTGGACGCACGAGGTAAATTGCGACGGCGGTGGCAACAATGAAAAACAGTGTTACACCGACAGTGAACAGAACGCGTTTATTGCCGATGGCATGCTGAATATTGTCGCTACCCCTGCGCAAGCAGGCGCACAACTGCCGTATACCTCGGCAAGATTGAACACCAAATATAAAGCTGACTTTAAGTATGGCAGATTCGAAATGCGGGCCAAGCTACCAAGCGGGCAAGGCAGTTGGCCCGCGTTTTGGATGTTGCCTACGGATGAGGTTTACGGTGGCTGGCCCAAGTCTGGTGAAATAGACATTATGGAAGCGGTAAACCTCAAGGTCGCTAGTGAAGACGGCTCGGTTGAATCTAACGTGCATGGCACGCTTCATTACGGCCGTGATTGGCCTAATAATGTTCACACCGGTAAAGCATACGCCATACCTGATGGTGTAAATCCAGCCGATGACTTCCATACCTATGCTGTGGAGTGGCAAGAGGGTGAGATCCGTTGGTACGTTGATGGTTATCTCTATGCCACGCAACGTCAATCGGAGGTTCGTTACAACTCAAAGCAAGAAGCGGTTGGTTTAAAACACCGTGGATGGTTTGCTGAATACTACGAGCAAGGCTCAGGCGAGCTGGTTACTCATTGGGATAGTGCGCCTTTTGATCAACAGTTTCACCTTATCTTAAACCTTGCCGTTGGCGGTGATTGGCCTGAAAACGTTAATAATAAAGGTATCGACTCGGACGCCTTTGTGAACGGACAATCGTTTGTGGTTGACTATGTCAGAGTGTATGAATGCGGCTCTAACCCTGAAACGGGCAAAGGATGTGAAACGGTGCGTCCAGGCTACGACGACCTTGAGGATGCGTTAGTCGAAGGCGAAGCACCTATTCCGTCGCCACCTTCTTCGGGTACCGCTAAAAACCTAACCATCTTTGATGATAATTTTAATGTTAACTGGCCAGCTTGGGATTGTTGTGGTGGCTCTACGCCTGCATTGGTTGCAGACGAAAGCCGTGGCAATGTTGTTGAGTTTGTGGTCGGTGAGACGCCAACCGTAAATGGCTTTACCAGCCGTGCCGAATTTATCACAGATCCAAGCGGTAAAGCCTCGCCATTTGATGCAACGAGTATGCTAGAAGCGGGCTATATTCGGTTCGATATGCAAGTGACGCAAATGCCTTCAGACCCAAGCGCTGCATGGAAATTTAAAGTTGAAAGCCAAGGTGCTTCTAGCGCTGCTGAACTCGATCTTTTTGCAAGCGTTGAAGGACAATCACCAGTCGCAGGCTCGTGGCAAACTTATACCTTCCCACTACAGCAGTTGGCTGATGCAGGACTTGATGTATCAGCCATTGATGTAGTGATGATCTTCCCAGCATGGGGTGCCGGAAATGGTGCTATCTATCGTGTTGATAAGGTTGAGATTGCACAGGATACAAACTTACCTTCGTTGACCTTATTTGAAAATGCCATTAACGCTGAGTGGCCGCTTTGGGATTGTTGTGGTGGCTCGGCACCGGCTGAAGTCTCTGACGATGCGACGCATGGTATTGTTGCTGAATTTACGATTGGTGACACACCAACGGTAATGGGGTTCTCGTCTCGAACAGAAGTGGGCGGAGCTGGAAAACCGTTCGATGCAACTGCAATTTTAGCAGGTGGCGTAGTACAGTTTGAGATGAAAGTCATGAGCTTACCGTCAACGCCTGATGCCCCTTGGCTACTTAAAATTGAGTCTGATAACGCCGCGAGTGCGGTTGAGCTACCACTATCTGAATCACAAGAGGGGGCAGCGCCACAGGCCGGTGAATGGCAAACCTATACTTTCTCAATTGAAGCTTTGGCTCAGGCTGGTCTTGATCCAAGTGCAATTGATGTGGTGATGATTTTCCCAGCTTGGGGCTCAGGTAGCGGTGCGGTTTATCGTGTTGATAACGCAAAAATCTTTCATCCTGACGGTGACAAGGCGAGTGGCGGTCTAAGCTTATTCAAAGATCAAGCTGCTGAGCAGTGGTCAATTTGGGATTGCTGTGGCGGCTCTACACCCACAATCGAAGTCGACGAAGATGCAGCCCATGGTCAAGTTGCGCAATTTGTTATTGGTGCAACCCCAACCGTGATGGGGTTTTTAGCGGATGACGATGTCTATTATGATGCTTCTCATTTACTAGAAACTGGCGTAGTTAAGTTTGATATGAAGTTGACTTCAGCACCTGCAAATATCGACGCTCAATGGCTGTTTAAAATTGAGTCAAATGATGCTAGTGCGGCGGTAGAGCTTGCTCTAAACCAAAGCGCTGAAGGTCAAACTCCAGAAGTTGGCAAATGGCAAACGTATACGTTTCCACTTCAAGCTTTGTACGATGCAGGACTCGATATTAGTGCCATTGATGTCTTGATGGTATTCCCCAGCTGGGGAATGGGCGAAGGCGCCGTTTACCGCATAGACAATGTTGAAATCATCAGTCAATAAGCCAGTGTGGATCGCCAATAGTGCTTTGAACTCGGTGATCCAGCAGCAAGAATAGAATCGCAGGGCAGTCATGAATAACAAACAATTCAATAAAAGTAAGCTTGCCGTTCAGTTGTCGCTAGCAATAGCGATGAATGCGGGTATGGTCAGCATAGCTCAAGCAGAAGAGCAACAAACAGCCGAAAAAGTCGAAGTGATCGAAGTGAAAGGGATCCGCGGAAGTTTGATCCGTTCAATGGATTTAAAGCGCTCCGCATCGGGGGTTATGGATGCCATTTCGGCAGAGGAAATGGGGAAATTTCCAGATACCAACTTAGCCGAGTCTTTACAGCGGATCACCGGTGTTTCGGTCAGCCGCGCCAACGGTGAAGGCAGCCAAATTACCGTACGTGGTTTTGGGCCTGATTTTAACTTGGTGACATTAAATGGTCGTCAAATGCCGGGCACAGGTAATACTCGTTCGTATAACTTGGAAAACCTAGCCGCAGAAGGCGTGAGTGCGCTTGAGGTATATAAAACCGGACGTGCTGATGTACCAAGTGGCGGTTTAGGGGCTTTGGTCAACATTGTCACGGGTAAGCCACTACAACGCCCAGGGCAACACTTTAGCGCAACAGCAAAGGCGATTGTTGATACCTCTAACGAAGCGGGAGATGATGTTACACCTGAGGTTTCCGCGGTTTATAGTAATACCTTTGCCGATGAAACCTTTGGTTTTGGATTTTCCTTCTCCCATCAGCAACGTGATTTTCAAAAGCAGCAAGCCAATATTCAAGGCTGGCAGGCCAATGTTGATCTACCTGATTTAGACCCATCTAAAATCATTGATGGCCGTGCTGAAGATGCCGAGGGTAACAAAGTCGGAAATTACTTTTTTCCAAAAGACATGAACTACGGCATCGAAGATCTAGAGCGAGAAAGAACGAACGGTCAAGTTACCTTTCAATATGCACCAACTAACGGTTTTGTTGCCACCTTAGATTATACGGCAAGCCTTGCCGTAACTGGCTCTAATACGGTGGGGTGGGGTATTTGGAATGAGTTTGGCGGTAACATTAACGCCTATGAGTTAGATGCAAATGGCACCGCGGTTTATGCCGATATTGGTGGTAATGATGCGTCGTTTACTGCTAATAGGAATACGACGGAAGTCGAGGCGCGTTCACTTGGCTTAAATCTGGACTGGCAAATTAACGATAATTGGCATGTAGAGCTTGATTATCACGACTCGAAAAACGAAACCGATAATGGCGCAGATAAAGGCTTGGGTAGTGATGGTCAAATCATCTTAGGCTCAGATCAGTTGCTCACTAAGATTTATGACTATCGGCAGGGCGAAGTGCCGCATGCAAATGTGCTTTGGAAAAATGGCACGAATGAACTCATGGCAAGTGAAATTGATTCTAACTTTAGCCAATTTATCCATTCTCCCGGAGAGGCGACAGTCGAGCAGTTACAACTTGATGCCACTTGGTTTAACGACAGTTTTGATATTGGCCTAGTGAGTGTGCAGTTTGGTGCAGCTCGCACTGAACAGTCAACTGGGGGATACGAAGCGTGGAGTGGTTTGCGAGGAGGACCAGGTTTTAACCCTTCGTTTAAAGAAATTTTTCCAGATAGCATGTTTACGCGCCATGAAACTGGCGATTTGCTAGATCAATTCGCTGGTGGTGGCAGTGACCTACAGCCGGGGTATTACTATACCTATGACTTTGATGAAGCTATTGCAAGGCAGCTTGCGTATCTTACAGAAGATGTGATCGGTGCTGACTACTACTCGGCGGATGCCTATTTTGATGGCATAGATAGCCAAAGTCGAGTTGATGAAACCACTGACAGCATCTACTTGCAATCCAAATGGGAGTTTGAATTTTCTGACTACTTTATGCAAATCAATGCAGGCCTTCGTTATGAACAAACGGATGTGACAAGTGTGGTGCGTCAGCGTGTGGAAACGCAAGTGAATTGGGACAGTCCATCTGAATGGATTATGCAATACGCTGCGGGCGGTGATGACAACTTCTTAACGCAGGAAGGGGATTACGACATTCTATTGCCGATGATCGATGTGCGTTTTGATCTCACCGAAGATTTAATTGCACGAGCGTCTTGGGGCAAAACAATGTCGCGTGCGCCACTTAGTAATCTCGCTGGTGGCAGAAGTTTGTCAGGCAGCCCAAAACCGGGAGCAAGAACTGGTTCTCGAGGCAATACAAATCTATTACCGTTTGAGTCGACCAACCTAGATTTTTCACTTGAATATTATTACAACGAAGGAAGTTACGCGTCACTTGGCTACTTCAAAAAAGAGGTCGATAACTTTATTCAAACCACAATCACGCAAACCACCATTGAAGGTCTTTACGATATTTACAATGGTCCAAGGTATAAACAAGCGATTGCAGACATTGAAGCCCGTGGAGAGCAGGCAACCAGTGATGCCATTTTTGCGCAAATGCTCGCCAATGGTCACGGTAATGCCGATGGTAAAATTGAACCAAGCAGTGACGATCCATTGATGGTATGGAACATTAGCCAGCCACAAAATACCGATAGTAAATCGGTTGATGGTTTTGAAGTGGCGGTACAGCACTTATTTGGTGAAACGGGTTTTGGCCTTGGTGTAAACGCAACTTTTGTTGATGGCGATGTTGAGTTTGATAGTGAAAGCCTAGTGCAGCAAGCACCGCTGACGGGGTTGAGTGACTCGGCTAACTTCCAAGCATTTTACGAAAAAGACGGGTTATCGGTGAAGTTAACCTACGCATGGCGTGACGCTTATCTTATCGGGGTAGGTCAAGCGCAAGGCTCGGCAGATGCACCACCGCAATATGCCAAGTCTTACGGTCAATGGGACGTTAGTGTGAATTACGATATTGATGAGCAGTTTACGGTGTTCTTTGAAGGTATAAACTTAAACAATGAAACCGAGCAAGGATATGGTCGTTATGAAGAGCAATTCTTATTTGCTCGTCAATACGGTCCGAGATACTCGGTTGGTGTGAGGTATACTTTTGAGTGATCTTTTTCGCATCAGTTCACTAGGGCCTGTTGACCTTTGCTGTTTGATTTTTGTTCTCCTGAGTGTGTTTTGAGCGCGACGCTCGACTTGCCGCCTAGTAATCTAAGCAAAAGTTGAGCAACAATGAACAAAGCGCACTCAGGGGAACCCAAAGGGCAGCGCTTGATTGGCATTTCTACTGTGTTATCGCCTAACTTACATAGAATAACTATGCTACGCAGGCTCTGCCTTGTATAAATACCAATCAAACTGCTGCAAAAGCAAACTTGAAAGATCAACAGGCCCTAATACCAATTTCACTTAATTAAGCAAATTGGCATAAAAATGCAGACCGATGAGTCTGCATTTTTTGGCTCTAAACTACTTACTTCAGTAGGTGCGACTTTATGTCGCGCTCATTCAAGCGCATATTGCATAGGGAAATGATAAGGCTGAGTTCGAAGATGAATATCATTGATAAACTCAGTACGTAGCTCCAACCTATCGCATATTACTTTGTAAATTCATGATTTAGTGTGATGATGCAGTGAGTGTGAATCGGACATGTTTGCGGGGTTGATGTTTTGGACAATTATTTGCTGTTTGTAGGTGTCGCTTTGGCGACAATTTTATTACCAGGGCCTGCGGTGATGCTGACTATCAATAACTCAATTCAAAGAGGCTTTGCCAAGTCTTTAGCTGGTATTTGTGGTGTCGCGCTCGGGATTTTGATTGTCGCCGCGGTATCGGCGTCAAGTTTAGGTGTGATTTTAGCCAATTCGGTGTTGGCATTTACGGTCGTTAAATTTATTGGCGCTGCATATCTTTTCTATTTAGGCTACAAAATGTGGCGAACTAAAGGTGAAAGTAAAATAGGCAAGTCTATTGCTGCAAGTACGATGAAAAAGTGCTTTTTAGAAGGCTTTTTTGTTTCGATCACCAATCCTAAGGCTGTTATTTTCTTTATGTCTATCTTTCCGCAATTTATCAATGTGGAAAATGCCTTTATGCCGCAATTTATGTTGCTGGTTTTTACCTTTAGCCTGCTGGTGTTTATGGTACATATTTCTTATGCGGTGTTTTCTGGCCTTGCTAAGACTAAATTGTCGTCACCGAAGAGTATGACGATGATGAACAAAGTGAGCGGTGGCGTGTTTTTTGGGTTTGGCGCCGGTTTAGTTGCCGCCGGTAAGTAGTTTGAGTGGCTTAAAAATGTAAGCATACTCCCTTTTACCGTGAGTAGTTAAAGGGAGCAAAGCTTGAATTCGGCATCGCTTAGCTCCGCACTGCAGCAGACTTACTCGCCTTAGTGCGACTGGTTGGGCTACTTAGATTTGAATAAGCGCTTGAAGCACTCATTAAGCCAAAACAACCCAAAGTTGTTAATATGCCAATGACGACGTAAATAATAAAATCGATTACCATGATGTTGCTCATATCTAGTTCCTCTCCGTTGGTACAATGTGCATTAAATTCTGTGGGTTTCTACGTGTGATTCGACGACACGGAAACTCTGTGGGACCTCAAACTGAGGCATTAAGTTAAAAACAATCGCTGGGTACTTAAACTTTCTGTTTCTCGATGCGCTTGTAGGGCTTAAACAAGTGATATAAAGCGGCTCGCCATCCAAATTAAAATGAAAATTATTGCTGCAATCTGACGATTGAGAATGCGGCCCTCTCGGAGTGCTCTGCGAAACTAGGTTTTGCAATTCCTGCAGTTTACGCCAAACAGACTTATTAAAGTCGCTGTCATCTAAGTGTTGGCTCTGCTCAAAAACCGCCACAAACGCGGCACTTTTCATGCTGTCAAAATCTACCTTTTCGACAAAAGAATAGAGGCTCGTTATCAAACTAAAGTTGTTGTGTCTTGAGGTGAGATCGCCAAAACCAAAAACCTCAACATGGTTAAACGCTAATTCGGCTCTATTACCACCACAAATGCATGGAAATTGCTGCTTGTTCACGAAATCAATAAAACTATCTTGCAGCTCGGGTTGTGGTGTCATGTTTTATGCTCCTAATGTTGTTATTTGCGCTAGTTGGTTTTGGTGGTTTCCAATGCTGAATGGCGAAATGCATCTACATTGTTTATCTATCACTATGTAAGCAAGGCTCGAACCACAAATTTAAATATTTAAGTTATTGAATTTAATTGGTTTTCAATCTTCGTGTTTTAATGGGGTAAATTTTTCACGTTTTATTCAGGTAAGAAGTACACGGTTGTAAAAATTGGTAACGGTGGGTTTTTCGCTCCGGGCAAGGTTTACCCAGATTGGTTGTTATTGTCCGAGTAAAGGTAAGCTTTTGAGGTTTTTATAGTCCATTGCAATGGCGATACAGCGGTAGAGTAGCGCGGCTGGCATGTCTTCTTCCAGTTTAAGGACTATCGCTCTGTTTCCTTCAAACTGTAACTCGTCGGAAAATAGTACTCTAAATGTATCAACTAGCTTCGTTTGACAGTGAAAATAAAGGTGATAGTTAGTAGGCGTTTTGGCTTTCCAAGCCATACGGAAAGGACTACCCGATTTAACATTAAAGCTTAACTCTCCCCACTTTATTGCCTCAATCACTGCGCCAAAGTTTTGCTCACTGGCAACCTGCATAACGAGGCTACGCAGTGCCCTGATTTTTGCTTGTGCAGCAGGTGGATAGGTACTAATCACTTGTTCGGCTATGTTTGACACTCTGGCTCTTCCTTGGTGTTAGCTCATTTAGCTCATAAAGTAGAGTATTAAATTGAGCAGGTGAGGGCAAGTGTGCTCTTGGTGTGACTTTTTAAATCGCTTGTTTGTGCCCTGTAAAAAGAATAAACGAGCGCATCAGACAATTGGCTTACCTTAGATCTCTTAAATTCTAGTTCAAATTAAAGTTGCTTCATTAGACACTAAAAAACGATGTGAACACAGCCTCGTGCCCACATCGTGTTAAGGGGACTAATTGCAGCTTAGTGTCGGTGATGCTTCTGAAGAGATCTGTATCTCAGACAGCGTTACCTCTAGTATTCCAGCGGTTGAAAGCTCGAAAGGGACAACGGTTTTAGTGAAGTCCATCCCTTGGGCTGTAAAGCAATTGAGGTCAATGCTTAGTGATTGCCATTTGGCTAAAGGCATAGCTTGAAGTTGCTTAGCAATATCGACTTTTGCGGTGCATGAGCCGTTTGCGTCCGCTTCGCCTTCACAGCTCATCGCTACCCAAACCGGTTTATCTGGCGCAGCATCAACTTGTACTTTAAAAGTAAGGGCGCTGTCAGTTGGAACACTTGGGCTTATGTCTTCCCTAAAGTAGCTTTCACTGGCGAGCCTAAAGCCGCTGCGTCGACTACCGTCAAAAAGTAGCTGAATGGCATCTTCTTGTACTTCTCTGTCCGTTGTGCGGTAGCTAATACCACCAAGCTTATGGGTGTTGGCATTTATCACTTGATTTTCGGCACTGCTATATAGATGGCCTTGCCAAGGTTTATTGATTGATCTTACCAGCAAGTCTACACCGCTGGCGAGATTTGCCTGAGTTTGTATTTGCTCTGGTAAATTATCTGCTAATACATTTTGGTCTGAATAACGTAAGCCAAAACCATAAGGTAAAAGCGGGTCATAATTTTTATCTTGGTAATTTACGATTTGTGTCGGCGTTTTTGGCCAAGAATAACTAAGCTTGCCAGTAAAATCATACTGAACTTGGCCGTTTTTGTCGGCCAGTAATACGTCACTGATACCAATTCCTTCAGACCCCGGTAACCATGCTGCCACAAATGCATCGGATGCGTTGAGTTCAGGATTTACCCACATTGGGCGACCACTGATAAACACCGCCACTGTAGGAATTCCAGCTTGTTTAAAGCGTTTGAGTAATGCGAGATCAGATTTATCAGACGGCTTGTATTCAAGCGTTGTTCTATCACCGTGGCCTTCTGCATAGGGATCTTCGCCAAAGACCACAATGGCAACGTCAGGCTTATCTTCAAAATCACCGCGAGTACTTAATGTGACGGTGCCACCAGCCGCTTCTGCTTGCTGCTTTATACCATCATAAATAGAAGTAGCGCCCGGGAAGTCGGCATTGGTGTTGTTGGTACCTTGCCAGGTAATGCTCCATCCGCCCGATTGTTTGCCGATATTGTCGGCACCATCGCCTGCCAACAAGATATGTTGGTTCGGTTTAAGTGGTAATAGTTGATCTTTGTTTTTGAGTAAAACCAGTGACTCACGTACGGCTTGGCGCGCGACTTTACGGTGCGACTCTGCGCCAATGATTTCTGAGTTGCCAGCCAATGGACGATTTGCAGGACTTGGTTTTTCAAAAAGTCCCGCACGGAGTTTAACTCTTAAAATACGACTTACTGCATCATCAATGCGAGACTGCGCGATAGCGCCGCTTTTTGCTTGCGCTAGCGTATTGTTGTACAAGGCTTTCCAGTCGTTCGGGGCCATGACAATATCAATGCCGGCATTAATGGCCTCAGCACAGCTGTCGTTCGTACAGCCTTTTATTTGGCCGTGACCATTCCAATCGCTCACCACAAAACCATCAAAATTCATTCGCTCTTTGAGCACTTGGGTAAGCAAATAATGACTGCCATGCACTTTTTCGCCATGCCAACTGTTAAACGATGCCATCACCGATTGTGCTCCGGCTTCAAGTCCGCCTACGTAGCCTTGAGCGTGAAGTGCAATTAATGCTTTTTCAGAGGCGATGTTGTCGCCTTGGTCGTCACCATCAACTGTGCCACCATCGCCGACAAAATGCTTTACCGTGCTGATCACGCGGTTCTTACCAAGAAAGTCCGCCTTAGGATCGCCCTGTAAGCCTTTAACAATAGCGCTGGAATACGCTTTTACGATGTCGGGATGCTCCGAGTATCCTTCATAGGTGCGTCCCCAGCGATCATCACGTACCACCGCGACCGTCGGGGCAAAGATCCAATCAATCCCGGTGGCTAACACTTCTTTTGCGGTAATGTGGGCGATTTTCTCGATGAGATCTGGGTTATTTGCCGCGCCAAGGCCAATGTTATGTGGAAATAGCGTAGCGCCAATGACGTTATTGTGGCCATGAACCGCATCCGTTCCCCACATGGTAGGAATAGTGCTGCCATCTAGGCTATCGTCAATCGATGCTTGGTAAAGCGCTTCGGCAAGTTTGACCCAATCAGCAGGCGTTGCATGTTTGTTGTTGTAAGGAAATGCGCCACCACCATTGAGATATGAGCCGAATCCGTATTCTCGCATTTCTGCGACGGTAATATTTCGAATCTCAGGCTGGATCATTTGCGCAATTTTTTGCTTCAGGGTCATCTTAGCGAGTATCGACCGAACTCTTTCTTCTAGATTGTCATCGGTTTGGATAGCAGGCGTCAGCGCTGGCCAGTTTTCTACTTGGCGAGCTGCATCAACACTGGTTTTATTTGGACTTTCGCTACATCCTGTTAAGGTTGCGATAGCCATTGCAAGACTTAGCATGGTTATTTTGGTTTTCATGTCTTAATTACTCTTGAAACGCTGAGGAGTTGCGCCTTTTAATCCAAAGTAGGCGATGTAGATATAGCATAAAGCAGGCAGTAAGAATGATAGCTGCAGATTGATTCCGTCTGCTAGCATCCCTTGAAATAGCGGGATAACTGCACCGCCGACAATAGCAAGACAGAGAATACCAGAGCCTTGTGCCGTTTGTTTTCCAAGCCCATTCAACGATAAGCTAAAGATAGTCGGAAACATCACGGAGTTACAAAGCCCGACCGCCAAAATGCTCCAAAGGGCGAGCTGACCGCTGCTAAATACTGCGATAAGCACTAATGCAAATGCACAGGCTGCATTAAAGGCAAGCACGGTTCGACCCGATATTTTCTGCATGACTAACGCGCCAATAAAGCGTCCGATCATGGCTCCACCCCAATAATATGCGATGAGCTTTGCAGCTTGGGCTTCGGTGATGTTGCCAATGTCCGGTTGATGTAAGAAGCTAACGAGCGTTGAGCCAATTGCCACTTCAGCTCCAACATAAACGAAAATACCGATTGCACCAAGCACCAAATGTTTATGCTGCCATGCCTTGATTTCACCTGTGGTGACTTCCTCAGTAGTACTACTTAGCTGGGGAAGTTTGATAAAGGCAAAGATCAAAGCCAATGACGCTAGCATGGCTGCCAACATCAAGTAAGGCAATTGGGTTGCGCTGGCATTGCCCACCTCAACTGTGCTTCCCTCACTGAAGATGAGCATGGCGCCAAAAAATGGGGCGACAGTTGTACCGAGAGAGTTAAAGGCTTGGGTCATGGTGAGTCGTGCAGGGGCAGTTTCGGGAGAGCCAAGTACACTAACAAACGGGTTAGCAGCAACTTGTAGCACTGTGATCCCTGCCGCTAGTACAAATAGCGCGAATAAAAACACGCTGTAGATACCACTTTCAGCCGCTGGGTAAAAAAGCACACAACCAACGCCTGCGGTAAGTAATCCAGTTACAATGCCTTTTTGATAGCCGATTTTTCCAACCAATTTGCCAGCTGGCACCGAAACAACAAAATAGGCGCTAAAAAAGCAAAATTGGATCAGCATCGCTTGAGTGTAATTAAGCTCAAACGCGCCTTTGAGGTACGGAATTAAAATATCATTCAAGCAAGTAATGAAACCCCACATAAAAAATAGTGAGGTGAGGGCCCCCAAAGCAAATCGGTACTGACCAGTATGGCCCGTGGCGATTGCTGCTGAAACCTGTGGTTGAGACGGTACGCTCACGACAAACTCCTAGTTGATTTTTTTTGGTAAAGCGCTTACATTTATAAAAATGAAAGCGCTTACATTTTTAATGATGATTGCAGAAAGCGAACACGAATTCAAATAAAAAATGTTTTTGCCTTGCACTGTGACTAACACAACACGCTCGTACCTTGGCGTGAACACATAACTTGGAACGATTAACCATGAATAAAATTATCCTGCCAACACACTCGGCCATGTTGAAGGCAGACTATATTTTCGGCGTTGCGACTTCGTCATTTCAAATCGAAGGTGAGCGGCGTGGGCGTTGTGAGTCAATTTGGGATAGGTTTTGTGAACATGATGGCGCGATAAAGGATAGTAGTAACGGTGATATTGCCTGTGAGCATATATCTAGGTGGCAGCAAGATGTTGAACTCATAACCAGTTTGGGGGTTGACGCCTATCGCCTTTCTATTTCTTGGCCAAGAGTAATGAATGATGATGGCACGGTTAACGATGCAGGACTTTCATTTTACCAACAATTGGTCGATGCGTTGGTTGCTAAAGGCTTAAAAGTGTTTGTCACGCTATATCACTGGGACTTACCACAAGCGCTTGAGGATAAGGGCGGGTGGCTGAATCGAGAAACGGCTGTGGCGTTTGCACGGTATACCGAGGTGGTATGTAAAGCGCTTGGCGATAAAGTGTATGCGTACACCACGTTAAATGAACCATTTTGTAGTGCACATTTGGGGTATGAATTAGGTATTCATGCACCGGGCTTGCGCTCCCAAGCGGCGGGACGACAAGCAGCTCATCACCTGCTTCTTGCCCATGGTTTAGCGATGCAAGTGTTAAGAGCGCATTGCCCAAATAGCCTCCATGGAGTCGTGTTGAATTTTGCCAATGCGGATCCTGTGTCTACAGCGCATTGTGACGTGGAAGCGGCAAAAATCGCGGATGATTACTGTAATCACTGGTATATCAAGCCAATTCTTGAAGGGCAGTACCCAGATTTACTTGCCCAGCTCCCCAAAGACGTACAACCAGATATTCTAGCTGGAGATTTAGAGATTATTGCTGCCCCCATTGATTATCTTGGCGTGAACTATTACACCCGAAATATTTATCAATCTGATGGTAATGGATGGTATGAACAAGTTGAGCCTAGTGCCAAAACGCTCACTACAATGGGCTGGGAAGTCGTGCCAGACTCATTTTGTGCATTGCTTCGGGAGTTACATGCTGAGTACCAGTTGCCACCACTTTATATCACAGAAAATGGTGCTGCCTTTGACGACAAAATGGAAAATGGCGAAGTATTAGACGTGCAAAGGCTGGCTTACTTCCAATCTCACCTGCTCGCGGTTAATCAAGCAATGGAGCAGGGCGTTGATATTCGTGGCTACTTTGCATGGAGTTTAATGGATAATTTCGAATGGGCAGAGGGGTATACGCAACGCTTTGGTATTGTGCACGTTGATTATCATACTCAGCAAAGAACCTTAAAGGCGAGTGCAAAAGCCTACCAAACGATGCTGTTTGAGCGTAAATCAAGTGTCTAAAACTATGCGCATTTTTAGCCAAAATTGGTATAGTGCGCAGATACAACTGATGGAATAAAAGTAATAGATATGGCAACGATTTACGAAGTCTCAAAAGCTGCAGGGGTATCATTAGCCACGGTGTCACGGGTGATGAATGGCAATGCAAAGGTGAGTGACAAAACCAAAGAGAAGGTGCTCGCGGCAATGTCAGAGTTAGGTTATAAACCTAACGCCATCGCGCAATCTTTGGCTTCTAACCGCAGTAACAGTGTGGGGCTTATGGTATCTGAGCTACACGGTTCTTTCTTTGGTGACATGATGAGCACCATAGAGAGTACACTGAGAACGGCGGGTAAACATGCCATTATTGCTGCGGGCCACAGTGATGAAGAAAAAGAGCAACAAGCCATCGAGTTTTTATTGGATAGGCGCTGCGATGCCTTAATTGTGCATGCAGAAGCAGTCAGTGATGAATATCTCATTGAGCTTGCGGGACGAGATGTAGAACTGGTGCTAGTGAACCGCCACATTCCAGAGTTGGCAGAGCGCTGCTTTTATACTGATAACGAACTGGGTGGATACTTAGCGACTGAGGCGCTATTGCAGCGCGGACATCGAGATATCGCGTATATCAGTGGACCGTTATTTAAGCTTGACGCCAAAGCGCGTTTGGCTGGTCATCAAAAAGCCTTAGCTGAATACAATGTGTCATTTGATCCTAAGCTCTCATTTGAAGGCGGTTATCATGAAACCGATGGCATCGCGGGATTTAATCACTTAATGCAAACAGGGCAGCGCTTTAGTGCCTTGGTTTGCGCAAACGATGAGATGGCATCAGGTGCGATGACTGCGGCCAGAGAAGCTGGACTTGATGTCCCATCAGCGCTTTCCGTTGTAGGCTTTGACGATGTGTTATTTACCAAATATCTTTATCCAAAACTCACCACCATAGATAACCCTATTCGTAAAATGGGCAATGCGGCCGCGCGTTGGGTACTTAAGTATGTGTATAAAGAGAAGCACCAACCCGATGTAGAAAATCTCTACCCACCAACCTTAATCTTGCGCGATTCTATCGCCGTAAAAGCAGAGTAATAAGCGATGACCAGCCTGTCGATATCCAATGCATTAAAGTACACCTTAATTGTATCGTTAGGCGGGTTTATTTTTGGCTTTGATGCGTCGGTGATTTCGGGTGCAATTGGCTTTATCAGTGAGGCCTTTAAGCTCACCCCATGGCAGCAAGGGATAGTCGTGAGTGCACCTACCTTAGGAGGGTTGGTCGCAACACTTATTGCAGGACCGGTGGCAGACGCTATTGGCCGTAAGCAAACATTGCTGATGACTGCGTGTTTGTATTTTGTCTCTGCGATTGGCTCGGCTTTCGCAACTTCGTTTGAAGCATTGGTGATTGCGCGTTTCATTGGTGGAATGGCATTTTGTTCTTTGATGGTGGCGCCCATGTATATTGCTGAGATCAGCTTAGCGGATCAGCGCGGGCGTTTAGTATCGGTTAATCAGCTCAATATAGTCGTTGGCCTATTTATCTCCTATTTCACTAACTATTTCTTACTTCAGCTCAGTCATAGCGAAGCAATGTGGGTGTCTGGTTGGCAAATAGATACTCAAACATGGCGTTGGATGCTTGGTGTTGAGGCGCTGCCAGCACTGGCGTGGATTTTGTTGTTACTGTTATTGCCACGAAGCCCTCGGTGGTTATTGATGAAAGATCAGCAGCTAGAGGCTAAACGCACATTAACGCGATTATTTGGTAGCAACAATGCACAACAGCAACTTGATGCTATTCAAGCGGCGTTACCTAAACTGCAACTGAGTAGTTTGTCGCTTGCGCGCAAAATGGGCAGTTTGTTTAGTAAGCGACTTCGTGTCCCTTTGATGGTAGGGGTTGTGCTTGCCATCGCGCAGCAAGTCACCGGGATTAATGTGGTGTTTTTTTATGCCCCGACCATTTTTGAGCAAAGCGGTATTGGTACTGATGCTGCATTTATGCAAGCGATTTGGATTGGTCTGATCAATGTGGTTTTTACCATCGTTGCGCTATTGACCATAGATAAACTCGGACGGCGGCCATTGTTACTCATCGGGTTAACGGGCATTTGCTTTAGTATGGCGCTGTGTAGCTGGGGCTTTAAACAAGCAACTTATCAGCTAAATACAGCACATATTGCTGAAATTAAGACAGAAGTTGCCGATTTTCCTGTGCATGCATTAGCACCAATATTAGGCCAGACTTTCACCTCCGACGTTGCATTTAATGACGCGATAAAACAGCGTTTAACTGCAGATGAGTACCGGCAATACAAGTCAGTGATTTTCGCACACAGTATTAATATGCCAGCAAAACTGGTTCTGCTTGGGATTTCCCTTTTTGTCGCGTCGTTCGCGATGTCGCTGGGGCCAGTCATGTGGGTAATGTTTTCGGAGATATTTCCAAATGCAATTCGAGCCGTTGCGATTTCCGTTGTCGGTGTGATTAATAATGCCGCCAGTTTTACTGTACAACTAGTGTTTCCGTGGGAGCTTGAGTATTTAGGGGCAAGCACCACCTTTTTATTGTACAGCCTGTTTTCATTGCTTTCGTTTGCGCTGGTATTTTTGTTTGTGGAAGAAACCAAAGGTAAGAGCTTGGAGCAGCTAAGCGAAAGTTTGGAAGCGAAACCTGACTATACCAATTAGTCTTAATACTTGCTCAATTTGAAGGAGTAAATCTGACGCTAACTGTGTTAAAAATCTCTCATTTAGAACAACTAAATAGCAAAATTTTCGCCTTGTTATCGACAAGATTTTTTCGCCTCAAAATAGATCACTTAATTAAGTAAATTGGTATTAGCAAAACCTGCGATAAAATATTTTTTCATGTAATTTTTTTGTAAACGATTTTTCATGTTTGGGATTTATTATCTTTCTTGGACTAGTCCAGAAATTCACATTTAAAGGAAAGATAATGAAATTACCCGTGCTTAGCAGTGCATTACTTGCACTTTCATTTACCGCAAGTGCAGATGCATTTGAAAACAAAGTATTGCTTATTGGTATCGATGGCCTGCAATACGAAAAAATTGGTGCCAATAATACACCGAACTTTGATCGCCTATATCTAAATCAAGCTTACACTGGCGGGATCGCAAAAACACAAACACAGCAAAAAACCAAAAGTGGCCCAGGTTGGGCGACAATTTTAACTGGGGTTTGGGTGAATAAGCATCAAGTGCCGAGCAACGACTCAGGCCTAGCAAACAAAGCCTATCCCAGTCTTTATCGTTACATCGCAGAACATGATGCTAACGCCGATATCTCAAGTTTTAGTACTTGGGGACCTATTCATACACAATTCTTCAGTGACGATGTTGCCTTGATGGACAGGAGATCGGAGGGAGGCAGCGACGACGATAATTTAAATAAAGCGCTGGCTACCTTAAACAGCGGCTCACCAGATTTTGTCTTTTTACATTTAGATGAACCGGACGCTGTGGGCCACAGCTTATGCTTTGGTTCTGCCTACAATAAATCGGTAGAAGATGCAGACAAGCGACTGGGTAAACTGCTCGACGCGGTTGAAGCAAGAGAGCAAAGCGGTGAGAACTGGTTGGTGATGGTCACCACTGATCATGGCCGTACACCGGTTGTTGGCTGTCATCATGGTGAGCAAACCGAGCCGGAAAAAACCATCTTTATCGCCACTAACAAAGTGTTGAATAAAGAATTTAGCTCAAAAGATGTTAATCCTGCTAATACCGATTTCTCTGGTTTATATGGCTATCCGGCACAAACAGCGATTGTACCGACCATTTTATCTTACATGGGCATTGAAACAAATGTGCAAGCGGGTTTTGAAAGCACGCCAATGTATGGTGACTTAGGAATTCGTAAACTCAATTATGGCAATAAACTATTTACGTGGCTAAATGGTGCGAATGTACAAACGCGTGTTTATCGAAATGATCAACTGATTGAAACTTTGCCTGCGGGTGTTGCCCAGTGGCAAGACCCGCAGCCCGTATCTGGCATCAATAACTATAGCTTTGAGCAACAGGGTGTGCATGTTGGTTATCGAGTTACCGAGCTGAAACTCAGTGCGGCGCATCAGTGGCACAATACTAAAAGCTACTTTTTCTCTGAAGATGCACGCTACTGGCGTTACGATACTGTGTTAGATAAAACGGATGATGGCTATCCGGTATCGGTGACTAATGGCAACTGGCCGGGACTTGGCGATTATGCAGAACAAATTCGTGCAAGTTTTTATAAAGACAGTGGTACGGTGTACTACTTCCTATCGGATGGTCAATACCTAAGCTATGACGTACAGAACGATAAGGTACGAGCAGGTTACCCTAAAACAATTGATAACTATACTTGGCCGGGGCTTGCTGCCTACGCAAATAAAATAACCGCAACCCTTCGTTGGACGTCCGATAAGGTGTATTTCTTCCTAGATGATGGTCAATACTTACGCTATGACTTGGGAGATGACCGAGTGGACAGTGGGTATCCCAAAGCTGTCAACGATAATACTTGGCCGGGACTTGGTGCCTATGCGACAAAGATAAGTGCAGCATTAAAGTGGAACGACACGCGTGCTTATTTCTTCTTAGCTGACGGTCGCTATCTAAGATATAGCATTACTTTTGACAAAGTCGATGCGGGTTATCCTAAAGCCATTGATAATGGTACTTGGCCCGGGTTGCAGTAAACACTGCAAAAGTAACGGATCTTGAAGGGAGTGAACAACTCCCTTTTTCATCTTGTTTTTTACTTCAATCCGCGTTTTTCAGTTATACCAGTTGTATTAAGTAAATGATCTATCTTGAAGCTATTTCACCCTTCAAATTGATTAGAGAATTAATTCAATTGGTATTATGCTGTGTGCTCCTCTTTTGACAAGGATAAGATTGATGGATTTTAGATCTGATACGGTTACGCAACCGACCCCCGCCATGAAACAAAGCATGTTTGACGCGCCGCTTGGTGACGATGTTTATGGTGATGATCCGACAGTGAATGCACTTGAACAGTTTGCGGCTGAGCGTCATGGTTTTGAAGCTGCACTGTTTACCAGCTCAGGCACGCAAGCAAACCTGCTTGCCCTGATGAGCCATTGTGAAAGAGGGGATGAATATCTTTGTGGCCAACAGGCGCATAATTATAAATTTGAGGCGGGTGGAGCGGCTGTGCTTGGCTCTATTCAGCCGCAACCATTGGAAAACGAGGCCGATGGCAGTATTTGCTTAGAAAGAATTACGCAAGCGATTAAACCTGATGATTTTCATTTTGCGAAAACGAAGCTGCTTAGTTTAGAAAACACCATTGGTGGCAAGGTTTTAAGTCTAGAATATATCGCACAAGCCAGAGCGCTGTGTGACGAACATGGCTTAAAGCTCCACCTTGACGGTGCAAGAGTCTATAACGCTGCAGTCGCGTTAAAGGTTGATATCACAGAAATTGTAAAGCATTTTGATTCATTTACTATTTGCTTATCTAAAGGACTTGGCGCGCCGATTGGCTCTTTATTGCTTGGTGATAAAGCATTGATAGAAAAGGCGAGAAGGCTTAGAAAAATGCTTGGAGGTGGTATGCGTCAGGCGGGCATGCTCGCGGCGGCTGGTCTTTATGCTTTGCAACATAATGTAGAGCGTCTCGAGGAAGATCATCAAAACGCGCAATATTTAGCTGATAAACTTGAGCAACTGCCTGGGTTTAAGCCATGCAAGCACTTAGTACAGACGAATATTATCTTCGCCGAAGTGGAAGTTGGCATTGATCTTTTTACTATAGCAAAGCAGTTAAAGGCAAAGAGCATCAATATCACTCCAGGATATCAAGGCATGCGATTTGTGACGCATATGGGAGTGAGCCGCGCCGATGTGGATGAGCTAATAACAGAACTCACCTATTTGTTGATGTGATAGGTATTATATTTCGTTACATTTAACGTATTCTATTTGGGAACTTTTACTGCTAGTTTTGTGCGAAAGTTATATAAGGAAAATTCAATGCTCTCTTCGTTGATAAAGGCTACGTTTGGTATTTCTGCTTTGCTAATCAGCACCGCAAGCATTGCCAATTCGGTCGATTTTTCTGTTGGTACTGGCTATCCATTTTTTGGTCAAATCGAACTTTCTCTTCCACAAGCCGATAGTAATAGTCGGTGGTACGGAAATTACCTTATCGGTTTAGATGATGGATTTTCTATAGGCTATGAGAAAGCGGTGTCTGATAATAACAAACATGCAATAGGCGTGGTGTTAGGGGCTTTGGGGGCACGAGATGCTGGCCCTGCATGTGAAGATGATGATATTACATGTGGTATTTTTGAGCCAATTATCGATTTACTTGATGATGAAACCACCAATGGCGCAGGTTTAAGTTATAGCTATCACTTCTCGGGTATAAATCAGTCTGGATGGAGTGTGAAGCTGGTGGCTGGTTATGGCGAAAGCGGCGAGTCTCATAAAAAGCGTGCTGATGGTAGTTTTATTGTTAGCTATCAGTTTTAAGTCATCGCCCTATGAACATTGGTCTCGGTTCTAGGGCGATTTAGTTCTTATAATTTAGCCGTTAAAACTTGTATTTCACGTTAGCGCTGATAGTTCTACGTTGTCCATAGAAACAATCGCCACGGAACAAACAGCTGGTAATAACCGTTTTATCGGTGACATTATCGACTTGTAAACTGAATTGATATTGTTCAATGTCATAGCCAATCATCATATCAATAAGGTTAAAGTTATTAGTCACTAATTGCTGATGTAGTGTTTGGCCGTTTAATTCAACTGTGCGACTGCCATCATAGGTTTTTCCTACATGTCGAATACCCGCTCCAAATTTTAGCCCTGGAAGCCATTCATCTGCGCGGTACGTCGCCCAAATTGAAGCTAAGTGCTTAGGTGTTGCTGAGAGCTGAGTATCATCTGTGATGAGCGTAACCAAATCTTGTGCTACATAGAGCTCTGTAGGTGACAGCGGAGAAACGTCTTGTTCCGTATCTAAATAAGAATATGCTGCATAGATATCAAGGTGCTGCCACTCAAGTTGGGCCTCAAGCTCTAACCCTTTGACCGCGATTTCACCGTCTTGTACTTCAAATTCGGGGGAAACTTTCCGTATTTGATTTTTGTCTTTAATTTCAAATATAGATGCAGTGATAAGGTGTTCGGTACCCGTTGGTTGATATTTTAAGCCGAGTTCAATTTGTTCACCCTCTAGCGGTTTATATGCGCCACCTTGTGGTTTTTGTCCAAATACAGCCTTAAAAGATTCTGAATAGCTAGCATAGGGCGCTATGCCATTCTCAAATTGGTAAAGCAAACCGATCCGACCTGTTGTGGCATTCTGACTATTTTTGATTGCACCTGCCGTTTGCACCTGATTTGAAACATCATCATAGCGAAGTGCCGCATTGAGTACCCAGCTATTCACTTCAGCAGTAACTTGAGCATAAGCACCAAGCTGTTTATTGTTTAACGTGTTTTCAGGGTTATCGACAACTGCTGTTGGTAACGCTGTACTTTGTCCATACACTGGGTTATACAAGTCGAGTGGAGCTGCAACGCCACGGCCGCGATCAGAATCTGTATCCGCATTTTGGTAATCAACACCCGATACCATAGTGAGTTTAACCGCATCCAGTTCCAAATATTTATGGAATTGAAGATCCATCGTCACACTACGTGCACTTGAATCGGTGAGGCTGGCAATACGCTTAACAGTGCGTTTGTCTGCTTCAAATTTTGGTGGCCAAGAATAAATGGTACGGTACTCGGATGAACTATCGCTGTAGCGACCAGAAAACTTAACATGTGTGTCTAAATCAAAGCTGTGCTCAACAATAGCGGTGATCGCTTGTTGCTCAGTATCGTATTTATCCCAGCCAGGCTCGCTGACGAAACGCTCACTGGGAATTTGGCCATATTTTGCAGGTAGAATAGTGCCTTCATGCGGGAAGAATTGCGTTGAAGAGCCTGATTCATTTCTCTGAAGGTTGGCAAGCAAGGTAATTTTAGTTTCATCTGAAGCAAGCCAGCTAAAGCTTGGTGCAAGCATCAGGGTGTTGTCATCAACATAATCGGTCTGTGTGCCGCTGTCTCGATACATGGCAACAGCACGTGCTTGATACTCTTGCTGCTCACCAAATGTGGTGTTGTAATCAAGTGCTAGTTGCTTACGGTCGTAGTTGCCCACTTGTGCCCAGATCTCACCTTCAGTGTCTGCTTTTGGTAATTTTGATACTGCGTTGACGATACCACCTGTAGACCCCTGTCCATAAAGCACGGATGAAGGACCTTTTAAGATCTCTACGCTTTCAAGTGCATAAGGGTTAGTACGGGTATTGTTGTAATTGCCAAACAGCTTTTGTAGGCCGTCAACATAGAGTAAGGGGTCGACACCACGGATTTTAGACCAGTCGCCTCGAGTATCAACACCATATGGCCCATTATAAACACCTGCAACATACCCAATCGCATCTTGCAGCGTTTCTGCGCCTAAATCAGAAATACGTTGTGCTGTTAATACAGAAACCGAAACAGGTGTTTTGACGATTGGAACTGCTGTTTTTGATGCAGTAGCGCTAACGTATGAAATTAGTCCTCTTGGGCTAACTTCGATAATTTCAATGTCGTCTTTATCTTGTTTTGTTTGCTCTTGTGCAATTGCCGAGCAAGACAACGCCAATGCAACACTGGCAATAAGGCTTGGATATTTGTATTTAAATGAGCGCATGATTAATCCCTATGATCTAAGTTTGCGCAAATGATATTGTAGATGAGAGTGATTATCAATATTATTGTTCTGTAATTTGCAAATATTACAAAGCATTATTCTAGTTACAACATTCGCCACGTTTTGTTAATTGTTGTGCCCTATACTTAAGCGGCGCTCAGCAGCACAGCGCTTTGAGCAGTATTTAACGTTTTCCCAATCTCTTTGCCATTTTTTCCGCCAATAAAATGGGCGTTTGCAAATAGGACATACTTTATAAGGTAGGTTTACTTTCTTATGAGCCATTTAGGGTTTATACCAATTAGTCTTAATATTTGCTCAATTTGAAGGAGCCAATCTGACGCTAGCTGCGTTAAAAATTTCTCATTTAGAACAACTGAATAGCAAAATTTTCGTCTTGCCTACACGGATGTAGGTACCTTGGCGAGAGCAGGACGCGGTAGCGGGGTTATCGACAAGGTTTTCTCGCCTCAAAATAGATCACTTAATTAAGCCAATTGGTATTAGTCATTTTTAGTATTCATACGGTAGTGATGAAAAGTGAGATCAAAAAAGCCCCATAGCGAGCGCTGTAGGGGCTTTAGAAAGGAAACAGTGAAGGTTATGCTGATGGGATGAGTGCATACCCTCCTTTTAAATGTCCGATATTATTAAAGCCGAGTCGTGCTAGCGCCTGTGCTGCAACTTGTGATCTACTGCCGCTGCGACACACCAACACCAACTCTTTCGTCTTGTCTTGGCTTTGTTTGCAAATAAAGTCAGTAAGGCGGGTTAGTGGCACATTTTGATCAAACGCTCTGTTGTGATTTAGAGCATATTCATGCGGTTCACGTATATCAATTAACAGCACACCTTCGTTGTTAGCGATGTGAGCATTGAGCTCTGTTGTGTTGTACTCGTGCAATTCAAATTGGTTTTTATTGCAAACCGTTGCGCCACACATGATCTCACTGCCAGCCTCATCAACAATGTTTTTGTCTATTTGCGCCTTTTTCTCAACAAATACATCAACCGCAATGTCATGTTGAAGCACACTATTTAATAGTAAATTACGACTACACTCTGCCGCTAGGGTGGTTGCAAACTCATTGTTGTAGTCGTGACTTGGGCATAACAAGGTATCTGTGTCGATGAGCTGAGCAAGTAACTGAATGCTATTCAGCATCGCTTTTGGTGAGCTGGTGGAGAAGTTGGTTCTACCTAATGCCCCCATCAGGATTAGGTCACCACAAAAAACGTATCTGATGGCGTACTTATCTTGTTGTTGCTCCAATAGCATAAAGGTGACGCTATCTTCCGTATGTCCTGGGGTGGTTAGTTTTGCAAGACGGAAATGACCAATAGCTAGCGCTTCAAGTGACTGGCCTTTATAGTCAATTTGTGTAGTTTGAGTTGGCCAGCCTAAATGGTCGCATGTTTGTTTTGGTAAATTCAGTGTGGTTCGACTCGATTCGTGATCGGCGTGCCCATGTGTATCAAGCGCAGCGAGCAGTGTTAGCTGCTGGCATTCCAATATCGTATTAAGACGTTCTACCAGCTCAGGAAGTGGATCGATAATAATCGCCGTTTTTGACTGCTTATCAGCAAACAACCAACAGCATGCACCACCCACTTTAAATTGTACTAGGCCGTCAAGCGCTTCTTTATTGTTAACGCCATTCGCCGCTTGCATGAGACAACTGTGACCGAGTGCCTGAGCACAATGGAGAATGCGCTCACACGCCGCGTCTATTTCAGTTTGGGTTGTGGCAGGACCAAAAGACAGTCGAATAGCCGATTCGCTTTGCCATGCAGGGAGTCCCATGGCATCTAGCACAAAACTGCGCGTTACCTTTGAACTGCACGCTGAGCCCGAGCTGACACGGATGTTTGCTGCGTCAAACAAATCCATGATTTCTTTTGAGCTAAATCCCGGAATTGCAAAGTTTAGTGTAGTCGGAACGCTATTACTGAAGTGATTATTAAATACAATAGTCGGGAACGCATCTTTGAGCGTTTGTGCTAGTTGATTTCGAAAATCGTGTAGTTTATCTACGCTTGCAAATTGGCTGTCATTTTCTTTTAGCAGTTCATCAAAAATCACATTCAGCGCGGCAAGGCCAGGTAAGTTTTCTGTCCCTGAGCGTAAACCGCTCTCTTGACCACCGCCAGCAATAAATGGCGTAAACGGCGCGGTTTCTCGAATATAAACAAAACCGATGCCTTTTGGTGCATAGAGCTTATGACCGCTAAAAGGTGCGTAGTCAATAGTTGTTCTCGCTAGGTTTAAATTGCGTTTACCCAGTGCCTGAACACAGTCAACCATCCAAAAAATATTTGAATTATGCTTTCTTATTACGTTTTCTAATTGGTTCAGGTCTTGATATACACCGGTTTCATTATTGACAGCCATAGTGCAAATCATTAGCGCATTAGGTACTTCATTTGCGATAAACGCTAAATCCAGATTACCTGCACCATCAACCGGAATGGCTTTGACATCGGCATTAATTTCTAAAATTTGATTCCAATGTTTAAGTGACTCTGGTACTGCTTTGTGTTCAGTTGCCCCGTAAAGTAGTGTATATTTTTTGTTTGGCTGTATCTTCTTTTTTGCTTCACAAAGGGCTGATAGTATGCCGGTTTGGATGCCCTCTGTTGCGCCACTGGTGAAAATCACTCGACCATGACCAGAACCCAGCACCGCACGTGCTTTTTGACGAGTTTGTTCCATCAGTTGCTTAGCCTGTAGGCCTGTAATGTGGCTGCTGCTCGGGTTACCAAACATGGTTTTCATGGTAACCAATGCTGCGTCTGCTGCTTGCTCTAATACAGGGGTTGTTGCATTAGCATCTAGATATATTTGAGGTAACACCGATTCTACTGTCATGATTGTGCCTTTAGGTATAAGCAAATTACCGATATAACAAAAAGTAATAAGTAATTATTTATAGTTATAATAAGGGAGATAGGCGTGCGTTTCAACTATTGAGGATGTGTTTATTGCATTCAGGTGTATTCACTTTTAATGTAAATTTAATTTGAAAAAAGTGTATTCATCATGTTTAATTGCGTTCGCTCATATACTAGATGAGTATGGTAACGGGTATTAATAAGGAAAGGCTCTTTGAGTAATGGATGAATAATGTTGCAACGAATAACAAAACCGACGATGTGGCCCTTATTTTTTACACTGGGTGTGTACGCTACGTTGATCTGGGTACAAGGCTTTTATCAAGCACTTGGTCAAATTATCAGTGAATCCCATATTGCGCTGACCATGGCGTTGGGATCGTTTGTGGCAGGTGGAACGGCATTAGGCGGTGGCGCCGTCGCCTTTCCTGTGATGACTAAATTATTAGACATAGATCCCGCTACGGCCAAGGTATTTTCTCTCGCGATACAAAGTTTTGGTATGACAGCGGCGACCATTACTATTTTCTGTCGCCGTATTCCGGTATATAAAAACGTTATTTTAATGGCGTTGCCAATGGCTGCGCTTGGTGTAACGCTCAGCCTATTGTATATCGCGCCTCTGGCACCAAGGCTCCTCGTTAAGTCTATTTTTAGTTTTTTGTTGCTCTGCTTTGCACTAACACTGATTTTGAGATGGTGGCGTAAGGCACATCATCAACCTAGCAGTGAGTTTATCCAACCTAAAATGCTACGCTTTATGGCCGTAGCGTTAATCGGAGGTATAGCGAGTGGATTAGTAGGGTCGGGTGCAGATATTGCACTCTTTGCCTTGTTGGTGATTGCTTATAATGCAGATGTGAAAAAGGCGACTGCAACCTCCGTCGTGGTGATGACGTTTACCTCATTGATTGGAAGTAGCATTAATGCGTGGCACCTCAATACGATCAGCAGTGAAATAAATGGCTATTTGCTAGCGGCAATACCGATTGTGGTCGTTGGTGCTCCATTAGGCGCTTATGTTTGTTCAAAAGTAAAAGTGGGGCATCTGGTCAGTTTTCTTTTAGTCTTGATTGGGCTTGAAGTGAGCTTTACCTGTTATGAGTTATATCCGACGCTGCTAGGATTGTTTTAATCTAACGCGGTTTACAAAATTGGGTAAGCCGCGAAGCGAGCAAATAACGAAGTTAGATTACGCTCGCTAAATAAAAATATCCATCTGTTACACTTTATTATCATCTTTTCGTGTATTGCAAAAAACATTACATTTTTAAAATGTAAATGATAGTTGTTATCATTACCATTGTTTTGCTAAACTTTGCCCCCTCTCTGATAAATTATTTTCTGAAATAGGTATTTGGCTTATTTCACCACTATCCAATTGCGTAGTTTGGAGTTAAAAATGCAATACTCTCGCTCTTCTGTTCTTTCCGCCTCATGCGTTGCGGTTAAGTTGGCTTTACTAGGTGCAAGCACAACGGCTTTTGCTTCTGAAGACATAGAAAAAATCAGTGTTTATGGCAAACATAATAAAATTATTTTGCAATCTGGAACTGCAACTAAGTCCAATATGGATCTTATGCAGACCCCCGCCGCGGTTGTTGTTGTTGACAAAGAGCTATTAGATTCGCAAAGCGCAGCGACTTTACAAGAAGCACTACGCAACGTAAGTGGTTTGTCTCAGGCCGGTAATAACTACGGCATTGGTGATTCACTAATGGTTCGTGGCCTAGGCGTAAACTATACCTACGATGGTATGTATGGTGGTGCGGACTTAGGGAACAGCTTTAACCCAACACGCTCCTTAACCAATATCGAAAGTATTGAAGTGTTAAAAGGTCCTGCTACAGGCCTTTATGGTATTGGTGCTGCAGGTGGTGTAGTTAACTTAGTTGAGAAAAAGCCACAGTTTGAACAAGCGCTCTCAATTAACGGTAAAGTGGGCGCATGGAATACTTATGGTTTGGGCGTTGATTTTACAGATGCAATTACTGACAAGCTTGCCTACCGTGTTGTTGCAAACCATGAGCGTAGCGACGGCTATCGAGATCTAGAATCTAATAGAGACGAAATCTATGCAAGCTTACGTTTCGACCCAAGCAGCGAGCACTCATTTTTACTTTCAGCGGCCTATATTGATGATTCGCAACAAGTAGATTCAATTGGCGATCCGGTACGGATTATTAACTGGGATAGCATTACTGGGCAACCAGGACTGGTTACAGCTGATCGCTTGCCAAATGACCCACAATATGATGCTGAGAAAGGTAAGTGGTTAGGTGTACAGCTGAATGATGAACAGCGCGCGCAACTTGCTGAGTCAATTCGTATTGGCGATGGCCTAAAGCCTTTTAATCTTGGCGATGGGAATCTGATTTCTCCTTTATCTCGTCCTAATGAAGGTGAAGAGTTACGGATAAAGCTTCGTCACGATTGGTACTTAAATCGCAACTCGAAGCTAACCCAGCAGGTATTATGGCGTAGCTATGATTCTGATTTTGTTCGCCAAACAGGTGCTTACAATTATGTTTATTGGGAGCGCAATGGTGTGATCAATGCAAACCCAAGAGCTCCGCTTGTGATTGATGATGTGCTATATCCTTATGCGGCTCGCCGTCAAGAGTATCGCCGTCAAGTTGCCAGCGAAAAAACTTGGCAGTACTTTGCTGATTTACAGTTAACTTGGGATATGGCTTCTTTGAGCGGTGAGCATTTAGTCAGTGTTAACTATGAAAATCGTGATATGCGCTTAAAAAGTTGGTCTGCATATGATGCCGATGGTAAAGGTTCAATTCCATATATCTTAGACATTCGCAGTCCAAACTGGCCAACAGGCGAATTCGAGGATTATGACCCATCGCTACGTAGTAACTACGATAAAACGCTTACGGCGTATGGCATTAGTGCACAAGAAGTGGTGTATATCACTGATGCACTAACTGCTCGTGCTGGTCTTGCATATACTAGCGTTGAACAAAAATATCAGCATTTAGGTACTGATCGTTCACCAGAAGAGAGTGAAGAGCTGGACACGGATGATGCAGGTATGACGTATAATATTGGCTTGAATTATCAAGTGACCTCTCAGCTTTCTGCTTTTGTAAATATGGCAAAAGGTCGTACTGCATACAGTGTACTGGGTAGTCTAGAAAATGAAGCTGATGCAAATCGTAAAAACAGACCTGACTCTGAATCTGAAACGTTAGATATTGGTGTGCGTTTTACTGCCTTTGATGAAGATTTATTGGGCTCATTAGTGTGGTTCGAAACTAAACGCACAAACCTAATGTATAACAATCCTGAGTATAACGAGCAGCCAGGTGACGACTACAATGTCAGCGTTCCACGCTATTTCTTCGATGATGAAGATGAGTCAAAAGGTGTAGAGCTTGACTTAAATTTAGCATTGAACGACCAAATCAGTGTGAATATGAACGCGACTTATCAAGATGCTGTTGAGATCCGTTCGAATGAACGCTCAGGTCAAATGAAAGGGGTACCGAAAAAGTTTGCCAGCACGTGGGTGAAGTATACCCAGCCAGCTAATTGGTTTGGAGGGACTCTAGAGTACAGTCTTGGAATTAACTATGAGAGTGAACGAACAATTAATTCTGTTTCTTTCGGCCTGCCTACGGCAACTATTGATGGTTATACTCGCTGGGATGCTGCAATTAAGTTCGATGCTGAGCAGTTCGATATTCAGCTAAACCTTGAAAACCTAACTGACGAGCGTTATTACAGTAAAGCATTGTTCTTAGGTGGCACGCCTGGCAACGAGCGAAATGCTAAATTGAGCTTTAACTATAGGTTCTAATTGGTTCGCAAATAAATAAGGAGGGAAGTCCCTCCTTATTATTTCTAAGCAGTCGATGCTTAGTCGCGTTTAGATTAGTTAACCCCTGAACAGGATAAAAATCAGTTATTTAATGTAACAAGTGATACGAGTGAGAAGCTCGTGTGGTGGTGTATCTCTAACATCATTTAAGTATTCTTCGATAACAGGCACATCGGCAGGTTCGAACTCACTGTTAGGTAACCATTGTCCAAACAGGTACTCGTAAGGCGTTTCAAGAGAAGCATAGTCACCTTGGTAAAGTAGGCTAGCTGTTTTGCCCGATGGAATGGCGAATTCACAAAGCCCCTCTGGGAGAGATGCGGTTGTCTTTGGCACTAAAATTGTTGCCATTGATTTTAGTTTGCTTTCCTCGACGGTTTTTGGGTCGTCAAAATATACACCAAAGAAACGCGTATCCGCACCTAATAAGCCTTGTTGCTGCGCCAGTACGTTTAATTTTTCAAATGCTTGACCGATTTGCATGTAATCGCCATGGTGCTCAAGTCCGATTAACGTCATTTGCTCATTACTGCCTATTTCTACATTAAACATATTCGAATCCTCTTCTACCTTAATGATATAAAACTCGGCCGCACAGCCTTTTGCCTTGGCCTGTTCATGTTGGCGAAATAGGCTAGGTGGTTGCTTATATCGTTGAGAAAATGCTCGGCTAAACGCTTCAATACTTGCATAACCGGTCTGCTCAGCCACCTTTGCAATGGAGTCTTGGGTGCGAATTAACATACCTGCAGCAACATGTAGTCGCATTCTTCTTACGGTTGCATTGATGGTTTCCCCAGCGATTGAGCGATAAACACGGTGAAAGTGATAAGTCGACATATGGCATTGATCAGCAAGCGTGATCACATCAAGTTCGCGATTAATATTGTTATAGATGTAATCAATAACAATATTTAAGCGAGTAGTGTATTGGCTCAGGGTTGTTGCTTTTCTAGTCATCATTCACTTCATTGTTGGTTTATGCGGCCACTTTTACCAATTCACCTCAAAATAGATCACTTAATTAGGCGAATTGGTATTACAACTCCGAAACTTACGTCAGAGTTGATATGGCTTATCATGGCAGAACTCGATTTGATAATGTTTGCTGATTTGTACTTTACGCAACTTATTGGTTTTCCGTAAGTGCTTTTTCCACAGCTTTTAAAATAGATGATTTGGTAGACGGTTTGGTGATGTACCCAGTGAGCCCCAAAGACGCCCACTTTCTGATTATATCTTTGTTTTTATTGCTGGTTAGCGCAATGATAGGAAGTTTTTTACAATGTGGAATATTGCGAATATTTTTGGTTGTATTGTAGCCATCAAGCTCTGGCATAAATAAGTCCATAAATACCATGGTGAATTTATGTTTTCTCAATGTTTTTATAGCACCTAACCCGCTGGTTTCACAGTCTACTTTATACCCCTCATCACGTAGGATCTTGGCTATCATCTCACGATAAATTTCGTTGTCTTCCACTACCATTATTTTTACTTCTTCTTGCTTGGTTTCAAGCGCTTTTGGTTCGCTAACATCAACCTCACCGGTATCACCTACTGGCAATACATTTTGCGCTAATTGCGCGCACTTAGAGTTGTCTTTTTCGCTCAGCAATGCTGTAAGCTCAGCGATAGAGAATTGTTTATCTTTCAATCTTTTTGTTAATTCATGAACGCTATCTGCCAATTGGTGTTCTAGTTCATCCAGCAGTGGCGATAAGTGTTTTTGTTTTAATTCATTTAGCAAGTCATCTTGAACTTTATTAATCCCTTTTTCATTGTCGAGATTACGTCTTACCGTTTGTAGCGTTTCATCCGCTTTTTGATGATACAAAGCTGCATCATCAATCAATTGCTTTAGCTTGTCATCTATGCGACCAAAATGCTCCTCTCTGATTTTAGCAACCTCAGACGTGCCTTCCGTACGAACCAAAGCATTATGTAAGATCATACGAAATCGGTAGTTCTCATACATCGGTTTGTAGACAAAATAATCGGTAAAAATACCTTTCATACAACATCGAAAGGCCACGCCTGACTCTTTGTTTTCACACAGTAAAATATTTTCATGAGCATAGTTAAGTAAGCCATGCTTGGCGAGCAAACTATAGATTTCGACGCTTTTTGCGACTGTCTTTCGAGCAATAACAATGACATCTGGTGGAGACTCAGTTAGCACTTCAGCTACTTCTTTATGACTAGTGAGAGTACGGTATTCATTGACTTGAGAAGCAACAATATCAACAACGCCAGTCATTTCAGCTGGATCGTCGCAAATAATAATCACCTTTGGATGTCGTTGTGCGTGTTCAACGTCTTTTTTATGCATAGATTCCTATCCCCGAGAGTCAATTAACCTTTCAGCTCCCGCTGGAGCTTAATACTTGTGTATTTGAGGTCTTAATAATTTGCAAAAAGTCAAAAGGAGAACAAGGTGGGTAAAAATAATACCCCTGTACACACTCCACTCCATAGCTCTGAACTACCAGTAAATCCTCAATTGTTTCTACTCCTTCAGCGACAACCTCAAGTCCAAGTTGGTGCGCCATTTCACACGTATTATTTATGATGATTCGTTTATTTTCCCATTGGGCGCAGCCATTAACAAAGCATCTATCTATTTTTAATTCATCGAATGGCAAATCGTTTAGTTGTTTTATTGAAGAGTAACCAGTTCCAAAGTCATCAATTGAAAGATTAAAACCTTTTAATTTTAATCGAAGTAATATATCTAGAGCTTGTTTAATATTTTTCAAAAGGAGGCTTTCTGTTATTTCAATTATAATGTTTGAAGTTGGGGTACAAAGGTCTTCACAGATTGCACTTAATTTTTCAGGTAACTTTATATCACTCAGCTCTATCACGCTCAGGTTTATGCTGAACTTGAGTTCACTCAGAATTGCTCGGTTTGAGGCATAAAGCGAAAGCGTTTGTTTCAACAAGCTAGTCGACAAAAGGTGAATGATTCCATTGTCCTCCATTATATTAATAAATTGAGAAGGGAGCACAAGTCCATCATCGCCATGGTTCCATCTAGCCAATACCTCTGCACCGATGACCTTACCTGAAGCACTAGCTACTTTGGGTTGAAAAAAAGCCGAAAACTCTTGTCGTATGAGGGCATCATGAATTTCATCTGAACCATATCGCTTGCAAAGCATCGGCTTTTCTTCGGGTTTAAGCCCAGAGTCAAGCATTCGCAGTAGTTCATTAAGCTTAGAGGCTGATAAGGGTTTATCAAGGCATGAAATTATTGATAAGCCATGAAGTTGTGCAAGTGTGGCGGTGTTTCTAACTAAGAGGTTGCTTTCACCGCTTAGTAAGGCTATTGGAGCTTGTACTTTTAATTCAGCAAACTTTCTTAGCATCTCGACGCCATCAATATTGGGCATATTAATATCTAGTAAAATTATCGCTGCATTTTTAAGCTCTTGGCTAAGTAATGCTTGCTGACCATCAATAAACCCCTTAAAACGAACTTTTCGTTGGTTAGAAATAAGCATTTCAAGTTGAGTAAGAGTAATTTTGCTATCGTCGATAGCGACAATGAGGTGCTTTTCATTCATCTTAAAGACTCAATGTTAAGTGGACTAATGGCTACAACGAACCCTCTATCTAAGTATAGAATTGATTTCAGCTTCTGCATTATTAAAAAGTATTAAACATTGATTCAATAAATTTTCAATTTTTATCTGCTTACCTTCCCTGGCTGCATGCTCAAGTTCTGCCATTTTTTCAGAAAGTTGTGTTGCACCGACTGCTTTTGCCGAGGTTTTCCCTTGATGTGCACTATTCTTGACACTTTCGGGATTTTTTAGGTCTACCCCTTGTAACAGTTTTTTTGTATCGTCAACAAAGCTTCTTAAGAAAATACTCTGTAACTCTTTATCTGAGCCTACATACTCACTAAGGACTAATAGGTCGAAATGTTTAGTTGGTGCTTCTAGCTTTTCAATCAGTGAGGGAGCATTCTCCGCTTCTTGGCTGTTTGTTGGAATGTTGCTCGAAAACCATTTTTTTAGCTTTTTGTTTAATTTCTGCAAGACAATGGGCTTTGCAACGTAATCGTCCATCCCGGCGTTAAAGCAAATATCTTTCTCACCGTCTAACGCATTAGCCGTTGCAGCAATGATAGGAATGTGCTCTAGATTGCGTTCACGTTCATGCTCGCGACGTTGTTTTGCGAATTCATAGCCATCCATCACAGGCATATGGCAGTCTGAAATAATAAGCGAAAAGTGATACTGTTCGAGTAGCTGCAAGGCAACTTTACCATTGTCGGCAATAATGCATTGATAGCCAAGCAGTGCCAGCTGTCTTTTGAATAAATCCTGATTATAAACATTGTCCTCGACGACTAAGATAAGCTTGTTTAGTGATTGGGCTTCATTTATTGTGGGTAGTGACTTGGATTTAGTCTTGCTGTCGTCATTTGTTGATTCACTATCAATTAGCCCTTCTAAGGTGGCGATGTGTGAAACAACTTTATAAGCGTAATAAGGATATAGCGCGAGGTTTGAGACGTTGATATTATTTGCATGGGGAAGCTTATCCTGATTATTGTCTAGCAAAATATACTTGCACTCGCTTTTTGCGTTGAACACTTCTTTTCCTTCTGTCGTGAGTTGTTGGAAGGCTTCAGCAGTGATAACGAGATAATCAAATTGTTGACTATCAATTAGTTGCGAGTTAAACAGCTCTCGAGGGAATATTTCACATTGGGCTTCATAGATGCGAAGTTGATTTTGCATGTCTTTTTCAAACTCGTCCCCGTCGCCCACTACGGCAATTTTTAGTCTGTCTAAAGTTAAGCTAATAGCGCTGGTTTGTTTTGGTGCTTCACAGTATGGCAGAGTGACAATAAAGTTGCTGCCAAAACCCTCTAGGCTTCTACAGTCAATTTCCCCCTCCATCATGGCAACAAGTTTGTGGGTAATGGAAAGGCCCAGCCCGGTACCGCCATATTGGCGTTGAATACTGCTATCTGCTTGAACAAATGGCTTAAAAAGGTTTTCTACTTGTTCTTCGGACATGCCTTTACCATTATCCTTTACGCTAATTTCCATATAACCATTATCGGGAGAGCGCCCAATAGTCACTTCTACAAAGCCGGAGGCAGTGGCGGTAGTTTTGGTGAATTTTAACGCGTTACCGATTAGGTTTAATAAAATTTGTTGTAGCCTAATCGGATCTCCTAATTGCCAGTTTGGTAACTGTGATGAGAGATAAAAAGCAAGCTTGAGCTTTTTAGAGTCCGCTTGATATGCGAGGAGCTCCGCGAGTTCTTTAATAATTTCTTGCCAGCTAAATGTTATCGATTCAAGCTGCATTTTCCCAGCTTCAATTTTTGATAAGTCCAATATATCATTAATAATTCTGAGCATTAGTTGGGCTGAATTTTTTGCTACCATAATGAGATGGCGCTGTTCGTGATCTAGGTTAGATAGTGCGAGAATGTCTAGCATGCCTACCACGCCATTCATCGGCGTTCTTATCTCGTGGCTCATTGTTGCTAGGAAACGAGACTTTGCTTCACTTGCTTGCTCTGCTTTTATGCGAGCTTGCTCAAGCTCTGCAGAAAAGTTGATGCTTTTAGTAATATCATTCTGATAGATGAGGGTGTATTTCCCAGAATCTGTGGTGATGTTTTTCACTAACACGTTGAACCAGTGCTGGATATCTTCACTGACATACTGGCACGTCGTTAGTGCTTGATATTGTTCTTTGTCTTTTGCCTCTTCTAACATGGACAGTAATTCGCTGTTGTCCACCATCGGAAGTTGCATAACACACTTTTCGATGGCTGAACCTATATTGAAAAATACACCCATAAACTTATTCTTGTTTTCAGCCTGCACACTTATATAAGGGTTAAACTGATTCAGCATGGCTATGTGTTGGTTTTCATCAAGTAGCAAAATAAAAGCGGGTAAGGAGTCAATAGCTTCCTGAAGCAGCTTATCGATGGAGAGCTGAACTCTAAGTAAGTGTTGAGCAGAGAGTCTTTCAACTTCTACTTCATGAATTTTCTCTAGTGCTTTCTTTCTTGTAGCAATAAGCTCTTCTTGCATTCGTTGTTGACGATTGGACTCACTGACTTGAGTGGTTATATCTTTTACGACACCGACAATAAATTGTGTGTTCTCACTAGAATTATATTTTAAGTTTAATATGACGCTAAAATAACGGTGACTGCTATTTTCTTCAATCGTCAGCTGAAATTCTTGAGATTGTGCGAGGTTTAATGCCCGAAGGTTTGAATACAAGGTTTGTCTGTTATCTGCATCGAGCGATTTGATGATTAGCTTTAAGTTGTGGTGCTCAAGCTCAGGTGCTAAGTTAAATAAAGTTCTAAACCCTTCGGAGGTATGACCATAAAATTGGCCAGCCGATATTTCAAAACTACCGATAGCGGCAAGCTTTTCAGATGAATTCAATAAAGTTTGATGCTTTTGAATCGCGTCTTTTGCAGCTTGCTTGTCTAATTTTGCTTTTTGTTGGGCGCGATAGCTAATTGCTAGACCAAATAAGCAAAATGCAACTAATGACAACACCTGCCAGATAAACTTAATTTCTATGGTGTAGAAGAGATCTTGATTAAACGCTTCACGTGAATAGGCATAGGTACCCACTTGAAGTTCCTGATCCCAGATTTTTGCACTTAGAAAGTCGGTTTGGTCAATATTATTAGTAAACAGTAATTGGCTTAGTGGAGTATGTGTGCCGCTAATTTTAATCGCCTCGACTTCCTGCTTAGTGTAGTAACCCGATGCGTTTTCTAGGCGAGTATCAAGGCTGAGTTCTAAGCTGTTAAGTAAGACATCCAGCTGAACTTCGTACCAATACAGTGTGTCCGTCAGCCCCTTATCGGATAGCCCAAGACCCGTCATAATCAATATGCGGTGACCATCATTACCCTTTATAATTTGTGTAACTATCCCTCCACGGTGCAAACTTTCTTGATATTGAGAATAAAACGACGCGACCTGGGTTTTGTCTACATACTGAGTGTTATTAAGATTATTAACGACTAGCGTTTGCAACTGAGACGGTTTAGTGAGATTGGCATTGGTGCTAATACTGGCATATCTAAGGTTTTCTATATGTGGCTTATACCATAGCGTTTTAAGGAGGTTGATACGCTCCAATGAGTGGTTGTTCAGCTGCCTAAGAGTTTGCACTTCAGAGAGGTACAATAGCTGCTTTTGGCTTGCAAAATGTTCCACAAATAGCACGGCAAGTACTGACGAAAATATTACAATGAGCTGTGCGGTTTGTGTTCTAAGTGGAGCCGTTTTATATATTTTTAATTCGGTAAACGCTCTAATCAATAGGCAAATTAAAATGATATAAAGCAGCGCAATGATCAAAGAGATAATGAGTGAGGTTTGAGCTCGCTCTTGTGAGTTTTGCATAGATGCGGCAGCAGAGTCCTTCATATATTCAAGTAAATTCAGGCTGCCACTAGCGAGCAAGTTCAAATAGGCAGTACTGTTATCCCACCACACATAGTGTGGTAAGTTGATTTCAGCTCCACGGCTAAAGCGGTTTAGGGCTGAGGTGACATAGTCATACTCTCTAGACGCCGTAGCGGCATTGTATAGCTGTACGGTATTTTGATTATCTTTGAGGCTGTCCATCAGTGTGACATGAGTGGCGTAGTATTGTAGCGCGCTTCTCATTGCACTTAATCTAGTGGCCTCTTCATCTGCCGTTAAGTATCGGCTGATCTTAGCTCTGAGTCTGCCCCCTAACTCAATTGCTCTGATAAGTGTGTGAATATTCTGGTACTGTGTTTTATCCTCATTGCTACCAAGATTATGGATGAAGGACTGCTCAGTTTGTATGGTTCGGACTGTATCGATTAAGTGATTAATCAAAATTGTGTAGCGAAGAAATAGTTGCTCGTGGTTGATATTTGCCTGTCTATTGAGCTTTCTCAGTGTTTGTATATCGTCTTTTATGGTCAATTGAAACTGATCGAAGTTATTAATGCTCGTGAGTTTTTCAGCAGTGAGTCTTATTATTTTTTCGTCCGTTTCCTGATAATATGCAAGTAGTCGCGCGTCGTGTTCTTCTTCGGACTTAAACCCCGTGGACATGCCGCGTTCACGTTGCAGACTAAAGATCACTGCAATCGCTTTATCTAGGGCGGAAAGGTTGTTGTAGTATAAAGTCAGACTCTGGTGAACCACACGATTTTTATTAAACTCGTTAATTTCGAGGTAAAAACCACTTAAGCAGGCTAGGGAAAAAAGGGTTAGGGAGATTATTTTAAAATACTTGCTCACATTTGCCACCTGCGTTATCTCACAAAACAAACTATAGTAGAAATATAAACACTGTCTAATTAAGTAAGTAGATTATGAAAACCCCTGAGGTACCTAAAAACGAACCAGCTAGGTTACATGCGCTTAGGGAGCTTGCGATACTCGATACAAAACCAACACTTGAATTGGACCGAATTACTCAATTTACTGCCCATGTTTTTGATGCTCCAATTGCATTGGTGAGTCTTGTTGACAAGAACAGGCAATGGTTTAAATCTCGCTTTGGATTGGATGCTGAGCAAACGTCTCGCGATGTTTCATTTTGTGGTCATGCAATATTAGAAGACACGGTATTTGTGGTTCATGATACGCTCGAAGATCCTCGCTTTATGGATAACCCTTTGGTGTTAAATGCCCCTCATATTCGATTTTATGCTGGTGCTCCTATCATATTGTCCAGCGGTTTTCGCGTTGGGACCGTATGTGTTATCGATATAGAACCCCGAGAGTTGAGTGAAGCTGATTGTGAAATATTAAAGCAAATCGCAACCGACGTTGTAACTCAGTTAGAAAAAATCTAATTGTACTTTACCGCAAGTAAAAGCGATGGGTGTCAAAATTTTCTATAAAGTCGGCCGTTACAGCCGCAAATGTTAGTGCATTTAGCTCGTGGAAACGTTACAATTGAGACTGTATATCATTGCCATTTAGGGCAATGTTTAAACGATAACTAACCTGAGGTTTAGATGAGGAATGAGGTAACTCATTGTTTCTAAAGTAACATTAAATTACTACCTTATCTAGCCAGAGAGTTTTGATGATAACTAGGCGAATTTGCGCACCAATAGCTGGCTATTGGAAGTGAATTCAACGTAGTTAGCGCTAAAATTGGCTGCTAGAAAGGCATTAATTATCCTAAGCTCAGGTTAACTACGTATATTTCTAAATTTATTTCTGTATTTTTGAATCACGGCTTTTTCCTACACGGTATAAAAGATAGGGTGAGGTGCATTTAGTCAAATGGCTCCATCTTATGCTGTGGTTGTACGTAGCATCTTATATTAAATTAGGTACACGACTCATTTCATGACAGATATCACTACGCATCAAGCTTCTCGCCGAAGATTATTGATTGCGCTTGCAATCACTTGCTCTTTTATGATCATTCAAGTTATTGGTGCTTATTACGCTAATTCTCTCGCTGTGTTAGCTGATGCTGGACACTTGTTTGTGCACAATAGTTCTTTATTTATCGCGTTGATAGCGTCAAGTGTGGCAGTTTATCTTGCTAAAACATATAACGATGGTTACAAGCGTGCTGAATATACCGGTGGACTTATCAATGGCATTCTCTACCTTTCAATTGCGGTAATTATCTTGCTCGAAGGGAGTGAGCGATTGTCTCATCATGCGGGCGGTCATGACCTAGAGGTGAATAGCTATTTAATGTCTATGATTGCTGCAATTGGGTTTTTGTTTCATGGGGCGTCCGCTTGGGTGCTGTACAAAGGCCGTAAAGACAGTATTAACGTCTATGCTGTTTTCTTGCACTCATTTTTTGATTTACTGTCCACCATATCGACATTTATCGCAGGTGTGATTATACACCTCACAGGCTGGGAGGTGGTTGATATTCTCTCGAGCATGCTGATTTCTGTCTTTGTATTGTTCACAGGAATTAAGGTGATAATTGCTTGTCTTAAAGGACTTGCTACACCCCCAGAAGTTTTACCTACGGTTCAAGAAGTTGAGAGAACGATTGTGTCTACGGAGCATGTTGAAAGCGCCCATAATATTACGGTTAGCAAAATTGATGGGGCGGTTGTCGTTGGTGCACATGTGGTATTAAAGCATCACTGTACTATCGAATCTCATGATTCAGCGTGTCGCGTGGAAGTGGAAGAAGCGTTGAAAAAGTCCTTTAATGTGCTGAGTAGTGTGCTACAAATAGAGAGCCATGACTGCCCTCATCATTAGGGAAAATAAACCCAATGTGTGATATATTTTTTAGTTATTTGTTGCACTACCTTGGCAGGTTTTAAAATATTTTTTATTGTTATACATAGGCAGTATCAAAAACCGGTGGTGTAACATTTGAATCAAAAGCAAGCGCTCATCATAACTTTAGTCTTAGGTGTACTTGGCGGGCTGGCCAATCTGTTGCCAATTTGGTTTTTGGATAGTTCTGAATTCCTTTTTGGCCAGCTGTTTGTATTATTTATCCTGCTGCTATGCGGATGGCGCTATGCCATCATCGCTGTGATTATAGGTGCCGGTTTTATTTGGTATCGATGGGAGCATGCTTGGCCTTCTGTGGTTTTTTTCTTCGAAGTGTTGTGGCTTCACTTTGTCTGCGTCCGTTTCGCCAAGCCATTTTTTGTTCGGGGTATCGTTTATTGGATTTTGTTGGGGTTACCTGCATTATTTATTTTTGGCTATTTTGCCCTCGAACTGCCGTTACTCGTTATATTCACTGCACTGGCTAAGTACCTAATCAACGCTGGTATTTGCCTCGCTGTGGTTGACTTGCTGAGCTTTTTCTTTACTCGCAGCAAGTGGCAAGGGATGCCGCTCAATCAAATTCTGAATTCTACCGTCAACCTTGTTATCGTTTTAGTTGTATTAATGACAACCGTCGTGCTGACAAACAATTACTATAAAAGAATTGAAGCAGAGATAAAAACACAGCTTGAAGAAGCATCCGGTTCTATAGTCGCTCAAATTGATGACTACCTTGATGCATACCGTCGCGCGATGGTGATATCCGCAACGGATGTATCCTTAGGGATTGATGCTGATTATGTTATTGAGCGGTTGCTAAAAACTCATGCTAATTTTAGAACCGCGATTGTTGCGGACAAAGATGCTAATGTTACTCACCTTTATCCGCAGCATTTTGCTGAGACGATGAAGGGAACAAACGCCAATGTGTCAGATAGAGACTACTTTATTAAAGCTCCCGAATACCCAGAAGGATTTGTTTCAGGCATATTTCAAGGACGTGGTTTTGATGAAGCGCCTATTGTCGCAATTTCAGCACCAATCTTTATCGCTGAAGAGTTTAGGGGGATTGTGGAAGGGTCTTTAATATTTGGTTCATTTGAACGCTTTATTCCAAAAATTCTTGCTGAAGATGCCAATTTGATTGTGTTGGATAAACATAAAAGGGTTGTCTATAGCTCGTTAAAGACCGAATTTAAAACCCTAGATATGCCAAGTGATGTGGTGTTGCAAGCCCTATTTGATAAGGAATCCTCAACTTTTGAAGACTCGACTGAGCAGATTTTATTTAAACAAACTGCGGTATCTAAGCAATATGAATGGTCAGTTATCACTATGCTCGATCGTAAATATCTTAACCTAGTTGCTGCAGAAGCTTGGTCAGATGCATTGGGACTTGCGCTTGCGATTATTGTATTGAGTTCTATTTTTGTCCGTCAGCTCACTCGATTGTTGGTGCGTCCAATTGTGGCGCTCAGTCATGATATTCGTGCTTACGAACCTTCAACTTTAATCGAAAATTCGGCGAATGCAGATAGCAGCTTTTTAGAAATAATTGAGTTGCAGCAGCAGTTCAATCAGCTGGCTTTTAAGCTAACACTGAGTTTTACAAAACAAAACCAAGCCAGCCTAGAAAACGAAAGACTTAACCGTAAGCTTACCGACTTCAATCGTGAGTTAGAGCAACAAGTTGCTGAGAAAACGGAAGAGCTAACCAAAGCCGTAGAAGCCGCTAACGCTGCTAATCATTCCAAGAGTCGGTTCCTCGCCAATATGAGTCATGAAATTAGAACGCCGTTAAATGGAATTATCGGTATGTCGGATAGCTTGATCAGAGAGCAAAGTCTTAGCAATGAGATGGCAGACCAAATAACAATTATACGGCAGTCGGCAAAGAACCTGATGCTTATCCTCAATGATATTTTGGATTATTCTAAAATTGAGGCGGGGGCTTTGAAAATAGAACGCCGGGCAGTGAATTTACAAGAAATGCTCGACAGTCTGGTCAGCATTTTCAAAATTTCTAACGTCAGATATGGTGTTGAGTTTAAGTACGAGAAGGGGGCTGAACTCCCTACGTACCTTGAGTTAGATGAACTACGCGTGTCACAAGTGGTAAATAATTTACTCAGCAATGCTGGAAAGTTTACCAACAAAGGCCACATAACACTTTCCGTCCATTATGAGAGTGGGATGTTAAAGTTTACTGTTGCTGACACTGGAATTGGCATTTCAAAAGCGCAACAGGAAACGTTGTTCCATGAGTTTACTCAGGCAGACCTTTCAACCACAAGAAAGTTTGGTGGTACCGGACTTGGCTTAGCTATTTCTAAAAAACTAGTCGAAGCGATGCATGGCGAGATAAGCATTCACAGTGAACTTGGGCTCGGTAGTAAATTCTATGTAGATATTCCAGCTTCAAAAGGGCAGGGGGTTAAGAGAGAGCAACAAGAAGTAGGGGCTCCTGATTTTAATGGCCTCGATGTTCTATTGGTAGAAGACAATAAAATTAACCAAGTGGTTGTTGGTAAGTTGCTAGAGAAAACGCACTGCTTGTTAGATAAAGTGGACGACGGAGTCGAAGCTTTAGTTGCAATGAAGGCGAAAAACTATGCCTTAGTTTTAATGGATTGCCAAATGCCGAATATGGACGGCTTTGCTTGTACCAAAGCAATCAGAAACGAGCCAAATATATACGGCAATCCACATATTATTGCGATAACAGCGAACGCCTACGAAGAAGATAAACAAAAATGTATCCAGGCAGGCATGGATGATTTTATTGCTAAACCCATTGATATTAACGAACTTTATCAAAAGCTTAGTGAATGGCAGCGCTCAGAACTGCCTGATAGTGAAACGCAAGATAAGGGCTAACGCTTAGGCTAGCCCACTCAACCCGCGATCAAGCTCGTGAGCGTTCATGCTGTTCGTAAAATGCGAGCAAATCGTCAATCGCCATAGGCTTTGCGAAGTGGTAGCCTTGCATATATTCACAGCCTACGTCTCTTAGATAATTAAGCTGAGATTCTGTCTCGACACCTTCTGCAATACACTTCATGTTTAAGCTTTGCGCCAATAAATAAATGGTTCTAATGATAGATTTATTCGCGGGTTTTGCGCTCATATTGCGTACAAACCCTTGGTCAATCTTTATAATATCAAGAGGGAACTCATTCAGATACGTGAGTGAAGAAAAGCCAGTGCCGAAGTCGTCGAGTAGCAATATAAAATCAGCCCGCTTCATTTCGTTGATAGTTGCTCGTGCCTTAACCATATCAGACATAAAAATTGACTCGGTGATTTCAAGTCTTAAGCAACGATTAGTAAGACCATGCGCTTTTAAAATCTCAGTGAACTGGTGTGCGATATCTGAGCGTAAAATATGTACCGCGCTTAAATTAAGAGATAAATAAAAGTCTGGTTCTTGTGTAAACAATGGACGCAATTCTATTAAGGCTCTGATAAGCGCTTGCTCAGTCAAGGTTTCGATCAAGCCGCTTTCTTCAGCGATTGGAATAAAATCGCATGGAGGAATTAGCATGTCATTATTGCGCCAACGCATGAGTAACTCAACGCCTGCAAGCTGACCCGTTGTGGTATTGATGATAGGCTGATAGTGATTGAAAAACTCACCGTCTTTAACTGCCGTTTTCATTGCGGTTTCTAACCGAAGCTTTTTACTGATCTCTTCATTCATTGTCTCAGTAAAGAACTTGAATGCATTTCTTCCCGATTGCTTTGCATGGATCATGGCGATATCCGCGTTACGGATTAAGGATTCTGAGTCCGGTGCATCAAACGGGTAAACTGCAACGCCAATACTGGCAGATACACTCATGGTGATCCCATCAATTTCGATACGTTCGGGTATGTGCTTCACTAAGCGGGAGACTACCTCGCTCACATATTCGATGCTAGGGAAGGACTTAATTAGCACAAGAAACTCATCGCCACTCTGCCTTGCTAAGATACAATTATTGTTAATTTGCTCTTTGATCCGCTTAGTTATCGCGACCAGTAGTTTATCGCCAATATGATGTCCATAGGCATCATTAATTGGTTTAAATTTATCTAAGTCAATAAAGAGTAGGGCACAGCTTTGCTGTGTGTTGTTTGCGTTAAACAGCGCAAATTCAATGTGCTGTAGCATTAAGCTGCGATTCGGCAGCTCCGTCAAAGCGTCGAAATTGGCGAGATATCTAAGTTCATTCTCGGCTTTTTTCTGCTCAGTCAAATCGGTAACAACGACCACGAAGTATTGGAGATTCACATTGTCCTTGGAAACCGCGCTAATGCTTAGTTGAACTGGATGCACTTTATCCCAGCCGTCTGTAACTTGAACTTCCTGTCTTAGATATTGATTTGGTCCAAGAGATTTTAAATTTGCAATTAAACCGTGGAACTTCTTTTGCCCGATGGCATTAACAAAACGCTCAGTCGTTAAGTCGTTTAACGCTTCGTTTTCCTGCAGTTGAAATGCTCTACAGAAGCTACTATTGACCGAAATGGGCTGTAAGTTAGGGTCTAAGATCACAATCCAATCGTTCACTTGGCTGAAGGCCTCACCCAGCATATTTGCGCGCATCTGGTTCGCTTTTTGCGTGGTTACATTGGTATAAATACCGTGTAGTTCAGTGGCTTTGCCTTGTGCGTCAAACTCTGCGACTTGGCCAAAGTCGTGAAACCAGTGCCAATTATTGTCAGTGCAGCGCAGTCGATAAGATAGAGAAAGCTGCTCTTTGGTCGGGTTAGAAATAAATTTCTTCCAAGCACGCTCGACAACTTCTCTATCATCCGGATGAATGGCGTTATAGTGTTCTTGCAACGTCATAGTATCACTCTCAAAGCCAAGCGCTTCGGCGCGCTGCTGTGTGATTTGGCGTGCAACGACATCTGCTGACCAAACGCCGCTTTTGGTTGATTTCAACGCCAGCTTCGTTTGCCTTCCTGCATGCGTAACGGCTTTAAGTGCAGTTTCAAGCTGACGTTGTTTCTGTTTGTGCTTAATAACGACGAGCGATATTAGCGCGAATGCACTTAGACTGTATAAGATTAATGCAACAGGCGAGCGCCATGGAGAGTGAGCAACATGAAAGCGCAAGTTGAGTGCATTGCTCAGGTCATCACCGTCAAGCGAATGCGGTGCAACGATTAACTGATAATCACCAGGGAGTAATTGATTTAGAAATACTTTGTTTCGTTTTAAGCTTGAAAACGTAAGTGCACTTGGACCATGCAAAGAAGCTTGGTATTGAATATGATGATTGGCATTGAAGTCAAAATCAGAAAACAGTAGCTCAATGCCCATGTCATCAAACTTAAAATCAAATGCTTGCAATATTGCATCAGGTGCTAAGTAGGTTTGATCCCTGCTTAAAATATCCATTTGAGTGACCAGTAGTGGGCGGCGCTTAACCGCGCCATCTGAAAACTGTTCCGGATCGAAAGTGATAGAGCCGTTGACTGTACCGAACATCAGCTTGCCAGATTCAAGTGCTGCTGCTGCCCCTCCGTTAAACTCAAGCGTCGGCAGGCCTTGATTCGTTCCAAAGGTTTCCAATACTTTATTTATTGGATCAAATTTAAACATGCCGCGTTGACTACTGGCCCAAATCATTCCATCTCTATCTAACTGGAGATTGTAGATAGCATTACTCATCAAACCTTGTTCAGTCGTTAGCTTGTATTCTTCGGCGTAAGTATCTTTATTGATCCCGACTAGACCTTCGGTTGAGGTCGCCAACCATAGTGTTCCAGCTCTATCTACTACCCAACTATTAACGGCGGAGACCAAGTGCTTATCCGATTTGTTGTAAATTGTTGTTAGGGTATCTGTTGACTCATTATATTTGACCAAACTGATGTCCGTACTTATCCAATATTCATCGTTAGTCGTATCCAAAGGCGGTAGGATCAAAAAGCTCTGTGCCGCTGCCAGCTGCTTTGACAGTCCTTCTAATGCCCGCACTGTACTAGTGGCAGCATCATATTCATAAAACCCGTTGCTATTGATAAATGGAAACTTACTTTCTGAGTACTTAGCGATACCCCAGCTATATGGTTCAAGTTTGTCACCATTTTCAAGCGTAATTGGGTTTAGCTGTTTGGTGTCGGTGTTAAATAGTGCGGTCTCTTGAGTTGTTTGTATAAGAAATGTATTTTTGTCGAAATATGAAGAATTAAAAATAGAGAATACAGCATCTGCTCCGTACAGCGCTTTTGGGTCTCTATTTTGCAGGTAACTGGATTTCAATTGCTGGGTGCTCAAATCAAACTCATTAATGCCGTTATCCGTACCGAGGAGTACCGTGTTATTGTTGGTAGGGTGAATCGACCAGATATTGTTATTGGCAAACCTGTCTTGGGTGTTTATAAATGTTGTAAAGCGCAGCGAGCTTGAAGGCCATAAATATGCACCATCATTATACGTGCCCATCCATAGGTTATTGTTTCTATCTGCGTAAAGGTTAGTGATACTGGGGTTGGTGAGACGATATTGCCCCTCGGTTAAGGAAAGCACCTTTGAACTGGTTTTTTTTCTTCTATCAATAAGCAACAATCCATGTTCGGTAGCAATAAACTCGCCATAGGGAGTGATTTGATGTCCCCAAATATTTTTCTCAGGAACAAGCTCATAGCTTTTTGAAGCAACAAGTGTTTGATTACTGACTGGAATTACAAATAAGCCTTCTACAGTACCAACGAGTAACCCCAACGATGGGTCGCGTTTGAGTAATTTAACATCATGACTGAGTTCTGACTTTGAATCTGTGTAATTTATTTGCTCTACATTGCCGGTCGCAAGAGAATAGGTGAATAGACCTTCCGTTGTACCAATAATCACAAAATTACCGATAACGTTTATGGCGCGAATGTAGCTACTTGGTGCGAAGTGAGTGAGTAATTCTGACTTTAACGTATCGCGATCTAATGTGTAGAGGTCACTTTCAATGGAGAAGATGATATTTTCTCGATGAGCAATGGCTGTAGCGATGGGTTTTGGAGCTGCGTTGTTGTCTTGACGTTTACCGTCGTAGATTTGTTGAACTGTGTAGTCATCAACATTCAATAAAAACGCACCGCTGATACCAGTAGAGATCAGTAACTCGTCATTCGAGATATTGAATAACCCAACTATTTCTTGCTCATCAAGACCCTGAGAGGCTGCAATACTAACGATTTGATTGCCGTCATAGCGGTTTAAGCCTTGAAGAGTACCGATCCAAATAAAGCCATGTTTATCTTGTGTGATGGCGGTGATTGCTGATTGACTTAACCCCTCCTCAACAGAGAAACGAGAAGTATATTGACCGAAGTTATGGGCGTGGCTAGGCGCGACTATGCAACACAAAGATAATAATATAAAAAAACACAATAGCGCTTGCTTCATTAAAAGACCTTTCTCTATCCAATCTCATTTAGTCCTTTAACAACATGTTACCAAATCAAACTAAGCTGATCCGCGCTAATAAAACTGTTAGCGGTGACGCGAAGTCTAGCGGAAATGCTAGATTGAAATCAACTTAAACCTTGGTTTTTATGCAATATATTTAACAATTTATACATGTTTAAGGTTTGTCATTTGTAGCAAACAAAACAATCTTCTTGGGTGAAAGTGCACCCAAACTCTCATGTTTAAAGTGAAACTCATCTGGTTAAGTTAAGCGTAGCAGTTTTACTGGATTTTTCTTAATTTTATAGAAATAAACGTCGGCTTGAGTACGACGTTTTACGAAGTGTGAATAACGAAGTCTTTGCTGCAGCTTACAAAGAAAAATAATTCGCATTTATAGCTAAGGTATGTGTTGATAATTGTTATCGTTTAGATTAGACTTGTTTTCAGTTAATGAGTTTGAGATTGGTTTTCATTTATGTATGTGTGCATTTGCCATGGTGTTACAGATAAAAAGATTGCAGAGACGATAGACGATGGTGCTCGTTCAATGCGTGATCTTAGCCAGACATTATCTGTTGGTAAGCAGTGTGGAAAGTGCTGTAACTGTGCGAAGAAAATTCTAAATGAAAAGCTGATTGCGATTGTTGATGTCACTGATCAGGTTGCGTAACAGTACATTATCACGCAACCTCAATTAAATACTTATAGTTGAGACTGTAAGTAGTTTTCTATTCCCATCACCTTAATTAGATGTTGCTGAGTTTCAAGCCAGTCAATTTGCTCTTCTTGCTCGTTTTGGATTTTATCTAACGCTTCACGGCTGATGTAATCTTGCTTTTCTTCACACAATTTAATTGCTGCTTGGAGGTCGACCAAAGACGCTTGCTCAAATGCCATATTGCAATCAATCATCTCAGCGCTGTTTTCACCAATTTTTAAACGACCTAAATCTTGTAAGTTAGGAAGGCCTTCCAAGAACAAAATTCGCTCGATAAGGCGGTCAGCGTTTTTCATTTTTTGTATTGAGACTTTATAATCCGCTTTGTCTAACTGGCTAAAACCGAAGTCTTTAAACATACGTGCGTGCAAAAAGTATTGGTTGATACCTACCAACTCATTGGCCAAAACTTTATTAAGCGCTACGATTACTTCTCTATCACCTTTCATTTGTCGAGTCCTTAATATTAAAGCTGAGATTGGATATAATTCGGAGCACCGATAAGATCAATCAGGCGAATTTGCTGCTCTAGCCAGTAAACATGATCTTCTTCTGTATCAAACAACAGCTTTTCAAGCGTTTCTCGAGATTGGTAATCTTGCTCTTCTTCACAGATTTTGATTGCTTCTTTAACGCATTCGACAACTTCAAGCTCTAGTTTTAGGTCGTTTTCCATCATGGACTTAACATCTTGGCCGATGAGTAGATCACGACGTTTTGTCATGTTAGGTACCCCTTCCAAGAAAAGAATGCGTTTGATCAACCAATCTGCATGCGTGGTTTCTTCTTCACGTTCGTGCTCAAGGCGTTGGTATAGTTTGCTCAACCCCCAATCTTCGTACATACGTGAATGGATGAAATATTGATCGATAGCTGCAAGCTCATTGGCTAATAGCTTATTGAATGCGTCGATGACTTTTTGTTTACCTTGCATGCTGTTACCTCAAACTGTGAATATGCGGCTAGTCTAACGGATTTATGTGATGTGTCAATGAAAAATCTTTATAAAACATGGTGTTATATATTGATTATAATTCGCATTTAAGTTGATGTTTTGGCCTAACAATGCAAATTATTGTTATTTCATTTTGAGTAGGATCAGTAATGACAGCAAAAAATAAGACTTAAAGCTTAGCGCTACTATTGACAGAACAAGTGCAGGTGGTAAATTGACAACGATCTTTTGTTTTAAAGAGAAATGTAGATTTGAATAAGCTAGTTTTGATTTTTGTGATGCTTCTACTTGCGGTGCAATCTGTGAGTGTATTCGCGTCTGAATCTAGCTTCCATCAAATCGAAGTGTCTCACCTCCAACATACTCACGATCATGCTGAAGATGTGCAAGCAGACCCCAGCGACCATCATACAAAAGACTGCCACCACTGTGGCCATTGCAGTGGGACGCATTTGAATTTAGTGATTTTAAAATCTTTTATCCCCTTTGAAATGCGACCAAATAGCGAAATTTATCCTCAATCAGATACCAAAGTGCGTGCTTTTGTAGAGCAAGCACATCGTCCACCGATCGCTTAAGTCGCGGTTATCATTGAAGGTACTACCTCAATTTAACTTAACTAACCTGAATCTAGGTTAATGAGTAAATTGATAAACCCAACTTAGCGAAAATTCGTGTTTGTGAGTAAACAACTAAGCGTGTTTTCTATGCTTATGAGTTTTGCTTTCAGTGATACTGCCCACTCCGTTTATACCAATTGTATTAAGTAAATGAGCTACTTTAACACCGGTTGGTATTACTCCTTCTTAGCTGATGACGTGATTACAGGTAAATCACGTCTGCTTGAGAAGTGCATTCTTGTTCGCAAATTGGCACTGTAACAGCAATGCTTGGTGCAATTCGTTAAACAAGCTAACGGTTTTGAACGTCAACTTACGTTCTTGAGTAAAAGAGTATCGAATGACAAACTTTAAAATTTTCTCCATCTATTTCGCGGTGAACGCGCTTTTTAGCTCGCTAGCATATGCTGGCGATGGTCATGAAGAACATGAAGAGGAAGAAAATGCCATCGTACTAACGCAGCAACAAATGCGTTTTGCCGGAATTCAGACCAAAGAAGTCAAGTTGGAAAGCCATGAGCGCTTTTATTTTGCACCTGGAGAAGTAAAAGCCAATGGTTATACCAGCTATTTAGTATCGCCAAGAGCCGATTCAATCGTGTTAAAGCGACACACTACGCTTGGTTCTATGGTTAATGTTAACGACCCACTTATCACCTTATTCTCGGAGGCAATGGCGCAGGCCCAAGCGCAGTATTTGGTCGCTTCAACAGAGTGGGATAGAGTTAAACGCTTAAGTAAAGAAACCATCAGTGAGCGTGAACGCGTTCAAGCAAGTGCCGATTTTAGTTCGGCTTATTCAAAGTTGTTGGCACTTGGAGTAACAGAAAAGGAGATTAAAGAAATAGCCACTAAGCCCGCTAGTGAACTTGGCCAATATACGCTCGTTGCTGAGCGCGAGGGAGTGGTGACTCAAGATGCCTTTACTCAGGGCCAGCATGTTGCTTCTGGCACAACTTTAATGGCAATCACTGATGAAAGCGAGCTATGGGTGGAAGCCCGTTTACAACCGAACTCTCAACTTTCGTTAGCGGTTAACTCTAAAGCATTGATTGGCATAGAAGATCAGCAATATGCGGCTCGAGTTATCCAAGAAGCGCATACAATCGACCCCATTACTCGAACCAGACAGATCCGCCTATTGGTTGAAAATAGTGACGACAAGCTGCACGCAGGGATGTTTGTAAACGTCAACTTTATCATACCGTCAAAAGAGCCAACCATTGCGTTACCTGCAGACGCGTTAAGTCGTGGTCCTGACGGTGATTGGGTGGTGTACATCGAAGAAGCGCCCGGCGAGTTCCATCCCAAAGAAGTGACTTTAGGTGAAGATTTTGGCGCTCAGGTTGAAGTTATCGGTTTGGCTGTGGGTGAGCGCGTGGCCGTAACCGGGGCGTTCTTTATTGCGTCAGAGCAAGCCAAATCAGGCTTCGATCCGCATAACCATTAAGGGGAGCCTCATCATGTTTAATCGAATTATCGATTGGTCTGTAAACAATCGGCTTCTAATTATTCTTTTTTTACTCGTTATCACGGCAACTGCTAGCGTGACTATTCCAAAACTCAACTTAGATGCGTTTCCCGATGTAACGAATGTGCAGGTTGCGGTGAATACTGAAGCGCCGGGACTGGCAGCGGAAGAGGTTGAGCAGTTAATCACTTATCCAATTGAGGCTGTGATGTATGCCTTGCCTGATGTGCAGCAAGTGCGTTCAATTTCTAAAACAGGTCTATCTGGCGTTACGGTGGTATTTAAGGAAGGCACCGATATCTATTTTGCCAGACAGTTGGTATTTGAGCGCCTCCAAGCTGCAAAGGAGTTGATCCCAAGTGGTGTGGGTACGCCGGAAATGGGGCCAAATACCTCAGGGCTTGGTCAAGTATTTCAATATATGCTGATGAGCGAGCCGAACTCTGAATATGATGCAATGGCCTTACGTAGTCTCAATGACTGGGTGGTTAAGCTGTTAATTATGCCCATTGACGGGGTAACTGATGTATTGGCTTTTGGCGGCGATGTGCGTCAATATCAAGTCAATATCGACCCAAATAAGCTATTGGCTTATGCACTCACTCAGCAAGATGTGGTGAGTGCCATCGAGCGTAATAACCAAAATGTTGGCGGCTGGTATTTAGAGCGCGGTCAAGAGCAATTGGTGATCCGCGGAACTGGCTGGTTTCAAAGTGGGGAGAAGGGGATCCAGGAGATTGCCAACGTGCCCGTCAAAACCATTGATGGCACGGTCGTGACTGTGGCTCAGGTTGCTACTGTATCGATTGGTGGAGAAATCCGTCAAGGCGCTGTCACGATGTCTAGAAAAAGCGCCTCTGGTGGAGTGGAACAGCTCGGTGAAGTCGTAACAGGCATAGTGCTAAAGCGAATGGGAGCAAACACCAAAGCAACCATTGATAGCATTAACAACCGCGTGGAACTTATTAATAAAGCACTACCCGAAGGGGTAAGGTTTGAGCCGTTTTACGATCAGTCTGATTTAATCAGCAAAGCAGTACAAACTGTCGTTGAAGCCTTGGCACTGGCATTTATTTTTATCGTTGTGGTGCTCGCGCTGTTTTTAATGAATCTGAGAGCGACTTTCCTGGTGCTCATTTCAATTCCTATTTCAATTGCCATTGCACTTGTGGTTATGGCGTGGCTTGGCGTATCGGCCAACTTAATGTCGCTAGGTGGTATCGCAGTCGCGATAGGGATGTTAGTTGACGGCTCAGTGGTGATGGTAGAAAACATCTTTAAACACCTAACAAGGCAAAAGGAAAGTGATGACTTCTCTGTAGGACTCATTGTTGAGCTCGCAGGAAAGGAAGTGGCAAGGCCAATCTTTTTTGCTGCCAGTATAATCTTAGTAGTGTTCACCCCGTTATTTAGTTTTGAAGGGGTTGAAGCTAAGTTATTTCAACCCATGGCAATCAGTATTATTTTGGCTGTTGTTGCGGCGATATTTGTTGCCCTTATCATTGTCCCAGCGCTTGCGACCTACTTATTTAAACATGGCGTTAAAGCGCGAGAGAGTATAATTCTCGTCGCGCTAGAAAAAGGCTACCGCTGGACGTTAAATCGAGTGTTGCATAGGCAAAAGTTGTTGATGGCAATCGTCATATTATTGATGGCGGCGGCCGGTTTTACGTTCACTAAAATTGGTACCGAGTTTGTCCCAGAGCTTGAAGAAGGCACCATCAACCTAAGGGTAACGCTGGCACCTTCCGCTAGTCTTGAAACCGCGCTTAATGTTGCGCCTGAGCTGGAAAAAATGCTGCTCACTTTTCCTGAAGTAAACTACGCGCTAAGCAGAATTGGTCGAGCGGAGATAGGTGGCGATCCTGAACCGGTAAATAACATTGAAATCTATATTGGCCTTGCGCCAGTAGCACAGTGGCAAAGCGCAAATAATCGCTACGAATTACAAGCTTTGATGGAACAAAAGCTATCGGCTTACCCCGGCTTACTGTTTAATTTTTCACAGCCTATTGCGACGCGTGTCGATGAATTACTCTCAGGTGTTAAAGCGCAGTTGGCAATTAAGCTATTTGGCCCAGACTTAGCTGTGCTTGCAAAAAAAGGCAAGGAAATTGAGGCTGCCGTGGCGCAAGTTGAGGGGACCGAGGGCGTACAAATTGAGCAAATAGCTGGCGAGTCACAGCTGATCATCACCCCAAAACGTCAAGCGTTATCGCGCTACGGTTTAGCTGTCGGGGACGTTATGGCATTAGTGCAAGATGGCATTGGCGGCAGTAAAGCGGGGCAGGTCATCAACGGTAATGAGCGCTATGATATTTATGTCCGCTTGGCACCCAAGTACCGTCAAAGCAAACAGACTATTGAAGAAATACGTTTACAATCAAGTTCAGGGGCGTGGATCCGGTTGGCTGATGTTGCGAATGTTGAATATCAATCTGGTCCTCCGCAAGTAAGACGAGATGACGTTCAACGTCGAGTGGTGATCCAAGCTAATGTGCAAGGTCGTGATATGGGCAGTGTAGTAAGTGATATTCGCGCGGCTATTGATAGTAAAGTTGACTTACCAACAGGTTATGGTGTTGAAATCGGTGGTCAATTTGAAAACCAGCAACGAGCACAAAAACGCTTGGCAATCGTGGTGCCGTTATCTTTGGCGCTAATAGCACTCTTGCTTTACTTTGCATTTGGTTCAATGGCTCAGGCTGCGCTTATTTTAGTGAATGTGCCGCTTGCGGTCATTGGTGGGGTATTTTCTTTATATATCTCAGGACAATATCTCTCGGTCCCAAGCTCGGTTGGGTTTATCACCTTATTCGGTGTCGCGGTACTCAATGGTGTGGTCATGGTTGAGAGCATAAACCAGCGATTGGCTGCGGGAGAATCGCTTCATTCGGGTGTCTTTGAGGGAGCAATTTCAAGGCTTAGACCCGTGCTTATGACTGCGATAACCTCAGCGCTGGGACTTATTCCCATGCTGCTATCGACAGGAGTGGGCGCTGAAATTCAAAGGCCGCTTGCCAGTGTAATTGTTGGTGGATTATTAACGTCAACCTTGCTGACGTTGTTTGTATTGCCAGCACTTTATCCACTATTCTCAAAGCAAATTAAAAATTCGTAATGCCCGTGGGGGCCATTGAAAGTGGCCCCTTCTTCGGATCAATAAATAGGATTTAGTATGTCTCACGCACATCATCACCATCATGGAAATAAGCTCGGTTGGGCCGTATTTGTTAATATTCTACTGAGTGTCGCGCAGGTCGTTGGTGGCATTCTTTCTGGCAGTCTCTCTTTGGTTGCTGATGCGCTACATAATTTAAGTGACGCCGGTGCGCTTATTATCGCGTTAGTCGCGCAAAAAGTTGCTAGAAAGCCGGCCTCACTTGAACTCACTTATGGCTATCAACGTGCTGAAATAATTGGGGCGTTAATTAATAGCGCGACACTCATTGTTGTTGGGGTTTATCTGTTATTCGAGGCGATTTCTCGATTTTTAAATCCAGAGCCAATTGATGGCTGGATAGTGGTGTGGCTCGCGGCCTTGGCGTTAGTTATCGATGTTATCACAGCACTTATTACTTATTCTGCAGGTGCAAAGACCAGCCTAAATATTCGTGCGGCATTTATTCACAATGTTTCTGATGCTGCGGCTTCCGTTGCAGTGATCGTGGCTGGAACATTAATCATCTTATATCAATGGTATGTGGTGGATCTTATCGCCACTGTATTGATCTCCGCGTACGTGATTTACCATGGTGTTGAATTGAGTAAAAGTAGTATTAGAATTCTCATGCAGGCGACGCCAGATAATGTGAATATTCAAGAGGTTAAGGAATACCTTGAGACTCAAGAGAATGTTAAGACAGTAAGCCATATTCATGTTTGGCAGCTCAATGAGCATGAATATATTTTAGAGGCGCAAGTTGTCATTACGTCCTTGAGCGACCAAAGCACGCTAGCGCGGTTAAAAGAGAGTTTACAGTCGCGGTTTGGATTGTCGCATACCACACTTGAATTAACCGAGGACTCTTTGGTAACACATCAGTGTGTAGAAATTAAATAAATACAAATGAAAATAGTTTGCATTAATGTTTTTGTGATCGTATAGTGCTCCAATAGCTCATACTGGTTTGCTTGCACAAGCAAGCTAGTTCGGTATAAGGGTAAAATATGAAAAATCGCATGGACCTTAGTGCAAACCACTTAGCAAGTGGAGTTTGCGCGTTATCTTCAGTGTTGTCACCTTGGCAAGCTAAAATACTCTCAGGTAATCAAGCATATCAAGCGCAAATATTTCTGCGCGCCCGTGATGAATATCAGGTTGCATTGACACTCGCGACAGGTATTTTAGATGAGTTTTTATTATGCCAAAAAGACAGCGTTGTGATGAGTGCCATAGAGCACAGTTTACCAGCCGTCGTGGTATCCGCGCATAATCTAGCTGATACCTTTATTGCGCTTGACCAACCAAATAGAGCGTGCCAGCAACTTATCTCAATCCATCTGAAGATACATGCAACCTACCTCGAATATAACAACGAACTTGCGCCTATCGTCTTACATCATTTGCATAAAACTCGACAAGAGTTGATCCATTTTGCAACACGCTATCCTCATTTACCTGAGCTTATTCATCAAATTAACGAAGCGATGCTGGTAACACACCTGCATTCTCGCGTTTTACATTAACATTTGGAGGTCGAATGGCTTATACCTTACCTGAATTACCGTACGCATATGATGCACTGGAACCACATATCGACGCGAAAACGATGGAGATCCATCATACTTTGCATCATCAGACATATATAAATAAAGCAAACGCAGCATTAGAGGGGACGGAGTTCGCGGGTAAAGACACCGAAACGTTGCTGAGAAACATTAAAACGTTACCTGAAACCTTACAAAAAGCAGTGCAAGAACATGTCGGCGGGCACAATAACCATAGTTTGTTCTGGCAAATTATGACTCCGAATTATGCGCCTTTGTGTGATGGGCCGTTAAAACAAGCGATAGAAAGTGAATTCGGCGGTTTTGATAGCTTTAAAACTGAATTTACAAACGCTGCTGTCAGCCGATTTGGCAGTGGCTGGGCATGGTTAGTTGTAGATGAAAATGGCAAGTTAGCGGTGACGAGTAGTCTTAACCAAGATAGTCCCTACATGGAGCAGCACACCCCAATATTGGGTTTAGATGTGTGGGAACATGCTTATTACCTCAAATATCAGAATCGTCGACCAGAATACATCGCCGCTTTTTACAACGTCATTAATTGGTCTGAAGTCGAGCGCAGATATAATCAAGCAATAGGTTAGTACTTTTTCCTCAGTTATTTAAGCCCCTAGCGGGCTTTTTTCATGAATACTCCAAATATGGTTGAGTACCAAAAATGGCTAGTTTGCTATAGTGATAGCTATTAGACTGAGTGAAAACGAAGTACGAGCGAAAGTCATGTATACACCAGAAGTTTGTTCTCAAGCTAGAAATAGTCGCGATGCTAGATTTGATGGGTTGTTTTTTGTTGCGGTCAAGAGCACCGGCATTTATTGTCGGCCAATATGTCCAGCACCTGCTGCAAAAGAAAAAAATGTTGAGTATTTTCAATTTGCCCACAATGCAGCGCAAGCTGGCTTTAGACCTTGTATTCGCTGCCGCCCTGACAGCGCACCGGGTAGTTATGCATGGCTTGGCACGGAAACAACCGCAGTCAGAGCCAAAAAGTTAATCGACGAGGGGGCCTTGATACGTCATTCGACAGAAGACTTAGCCGATAGGTTAGGCATTTCGGTCCGTTATTTAAATAAAGTATTCAATCAATATTTTGGCACCAGCCCCAAACAATATGCACTTTATAAGCAATGTGACTTAGCTAAGCAGCTATTACAGCAAAGTGACCTTCCTGTCACGCAAGTCGCGTTTGCCGCCGGGTTTAATTCATTGCGACGCTTTAATGATGCATTCCAGAAACTGTATCAGTTATCACCAAGTCAACTCAGAAGAGACGCAGGTAGTGGCTCAGCCATTGCGATTTACTTGTCTTATCGACCACCGTACAACTGGGATAAAATGCAGCAGTTTTTAGCAATGAGAATTGTGCCAGGTATCGAGTGGTTAACAGAAAACGGTTATGGGCGAACCGTGATGATAGAAGGGGAAACAGGGCGCTTCACCGCGACTATCGAGCCTGAAAAACATCGCTTTAAAGTGGTTATCGCGCTCTGTGATTTATCCTTGTTAGTTCCGATGATTGCGCAGATCAGGCGTGTGTTAGATTTGGATGCGGATACCTGTTTTATTGAGTCTCACCTTCATGAAGCCGCACCTGATTTGCCGCTACAAGAGGGACTCAGATTACCTGGGATCTGGAGTGAGTTTGAAGCGGGAATGAGAGCTATTTTAGGTCAACAAATCAGTGTTCAAGCGGCGAGAAACTTACTTGCTTTATTGGTTGAAACACTTGGTGAGGTAGCTGAAGATGGCATGCGTTACTTCCCTAAGCCTAAGGCCGTATTTGATAGTGATCTCGTCTTTTTCAAAATGCCTGAGCGGAGAAAAGCGGCTATTAAAGCTTTCGCTGAGCAATATGTTGGTTCGGAACATGTTGAACTTGATGACTGGTTAAATATTAAAGGGATAGGCCCTTGGACTGTCGACTATGCAAAAATGCGCGGATTGAGTCACCCAGACATTTACTTGGGTGGTGATTTGGGTGTCAAAAAGGCAATGGAAAAATCCTTAAAAACAATAGATATCGAAAAGTGTGCTCCTTTTCGTTCTTATTTAACTTTTCAACTATGGCAACAATTATGATTGAAACTACATTAGCCTCGCCCACTGGAGAGTGGATAATACAAGCATCCAATAATGGTTTACGATATGTTGGTTTTTTTCCAAAGACGCGTTATGAGCAAGGGGAAAATCGGCATACAGAAATGGCAAAAAAACAGTTAACAGAATACTTTGCTGGCAAACGCCAACGCTTTGATGTGGTACTTGATGTGGATGGTACGCACTTTCAAAAGCAAGTCTGGCAGGTGTTGGCACAAGTACCATTTGGTGAAACGCATAGCTATGGTTGGATAGCGGAGCGCTTAGGGAACAAAAATGCCGTCCGTGCTGTTGGCGCTGCCAACGGCAAAAATCCAATTAGTATCATAGTGCCTTGTCATCGCATTATTGGTGCAAATGGCAAACTAACAGGATATGCTGGTGGACTTGAAGCGAAAGAGTGGTTGTTGCAACACGAGGGAGTAAGCTTTAAAAAATAGAGTATACTAGTGGTTAATCGTTGTTATTTCGATTTACTACATGTTTGGAGTGAATGTTGAGACTGCTATTTATTGCTTTTTGCGTTTTTACTTCGTGGACCTGTATGGCAACAGAGGTTCGCTTTTGTTATGAAGATAAACATGCTCCACCCTTTATCCATGGTGCAGGGCAAACTGTGCCATCGGCAAATCCAGGCGTCACGATCCAGATAGTGCAACAGCTTGACGAGCACGTAAAAGAGGTGAACTTCACTTACACTCGAAAGCCATGGAGCCGTTGCTTGCATGAGCTGGAAAATGGCAAAGTTGATGCTGTGGTGGCAAGTCACCGAGCATCCAGAGAAGAGCAAATGGCGTATCCAAAGAATCCCGATGGCACTATTGCACAGCAATATGCAATTAATCGGATCAGCACTTGTTTACTCAAAAGCAAAACTAACAAAGCAACATTAAATCTGAGCAAAGAAATAGAACTCGCAGTACCTCGTGGGTATGCTATTCGAGAAAGTATGCCCAAGCATTTTTCCATATTCGAAACCGACTCGTTGGAGCATGCTATTGCACTGGTTGAAAATGAATTACTAGATGCGACCATTGGCCTTTGCCAAATCGGTAATATGCCAATCACATTATCGCCTCCCTTTAACCACTTGGAAGCGGTTTTTCCACCGATAGAAACGTCGTTTGGTTTTATGGCATTTTCTGAGCAGTTTTATCAGCAGCACCCTGAATTAAGCTGGAAAGTGTGGCGTGCAAGTCAGCTTATTAACCTCGACACCTTATATAGTGAGTATTTGCGTTCACAACCCAGCCAAATGGATAAGCAATAGATCTTTTAATCGTTAGCCAGTAAACTAGCGCGAATTTTTATTTCGAAATATCTATTATGGCCCAGCTTTATTTTTACTATTCGGCAATGAATGCCGGTAAATCTACAACTTTATTGCAGTCGGCATTTAACTACCGAGAGCGAGGCATGCGCCCGTTTATTATCACTGCTGCAATTGATAACCGTGCTGGTGTGGGCAAAGTAGCGTCGCGTATCGGCTTAGAAGCTGAGGCGCAAGTTTTTGAAAGCCAAACAGATGTGAAAGCACTGCTGATGTCTGCCCACACCGAGAGTAAAATTGACTGCGTATTGGTAGATGAGTGCCAGTTTCTAACAAAAGCTCAAGTCGCAGAGCTGACGGATATCGTCGATGAGTTGCGGATCCCGGTATTATGCTATGGTCTGAGAACTGACTTTCGTGGTGAGCTGTTTGAGGGCTCACAATATTTACTGGCGTGGGCAGATAAATTGATTGAGCTAAAAACCATCTGTCACTGTGGTCGTAAAGCAAACCGAGTGCTTCGCACCGATGAGCATGGCAAGGCCATTGCGGATGGCGATCAAGTTGTGATTGGTGGTAACGATAGATATGTTTCTCTTTGTAGAAAACACTATAAGGATGCGCTAAACGCATAAGTATATTTAAACCTGATGTACTGCGAAGAGTGGCTTCTTAACAGTACAGATCCCGTTCTATCGTCACTCAGTATTTTTTCCTACCATAACGCTAAATTTATACTATTTTCTGGTTCGAATAATTTGGTAAACCTGTGGATTTGTACCATCCTTAAGAAATAGGAGTAAGGGTGTCATTTTAATGAGTCAGCAGCAGCCATTATCATTCTTAAACGTTTCAGAGCCTGATGAACAAAACCTAGACGAGTCTGCATCTCCTTGGGTGGTGTTGATTGTCGATGATGAACCTGAAGTTCACGATGTGACTAAACTTGTGTTAACGGCTTATCGGTTTGAATTAAAACCACTCGAGTTGCTTCATGCCTATAGCAAAAAAGAAGCGATTGATATCTTAAGCAATCGAGATGACGTTGCATTAATTTTACTCGACGTCATCATGGAAAGTGAAGAAGCGGGCTTAGAATGTGCGCAATACATACGTGAAGAACTTGGCTATCATAACGTAAGAATAGTACTGCGCACTGGCCAGCCCGGCAGTGTGCCGGAACATGAAGTCATGCTACGCTATGATATTAATGACTATAAAAATAAAACTGACCTCACAAAATCTCGTCTTTTCACTATGTTAACCAGCTCGCTACGCTCTTACCGAGATTTAAATCGACTTGAGTTGTTGACCGATGAACTAACCAAACTTAACGAAGGATTGGAAGAAAAGGTCAAGCAGCGCACTCATGAACTTGAATCGTCAAATGATGCCTTAAGAGAGGCATATAACCGTATTGCTGAGCAGCAGCAAGCCTTGATCCAATCAGAAAAGCTCGCATCGGTAGGGCAGTTTGCTGCAGGTGTCGCCCATGAAATTAATAATCCGCTTGCGTACTTAAAAAGTAACTTAGAGTTTGTACAAAGTTCGTTGGTTAAGTTGTATCGAGCTTGGCAATTTTTGGCAAATAATTCGCAACTCTCTCCTGAATGTGCAAAATCGCTGAGTGAATTGGAAAAAGAGTATCAACTAAACTGGGCCTTGAGTGAAAGTGATGATGTGATGGCAGAAATGCACTCGGGACTCGACAGAATTCAATTGATTGTTAAAGAGCTGAGTGTGTTTTTTGAAAGCAATCAAACCCAGTTTCAGCAAGTAGAATTCTATTCTCAAATTATGGACTCTGTGATGATTAATTTGGAGTTGGATGGTACAAACTTGAGCCTGATTGAATTTGAAAAAGGAGAACGGTTTGAATTGCACTGTGCCCCTGCACTTCTAGAACACGGTATTTATTGCCTCATAAAGAACGCCTTAGAAAGTACCGGTAGAATGCGCAAGGCCATTAAAATCACCACGAAAGTTGAGAGTAAAACGCTCTCTATCGATATCTTCGATTGTGGTGAAGGTATTGCGGATAAGCTGGTACATAAAGTATTTGATCCGTTTTATACCACTAAAGCCTCAGAAAAACACGTAGGACTTGGGTTAACGATTGCATCTAATATCATTAAATCTCACGGTGGTGAACTATCTTTAACGTCAGTGATTGGTAAAGGTACCAAAGCAGCCATCACTTTACCCTTAATCTGATTGCTAGTGTACTCTCTACTTTACCTTCGATGCTAAAGTTAGCATGATAAGTGCTATCAGCGCTTCCTCTGCGCTCACACTTATCATGCTTTATTACTTTGTTATTTTACCAAAGTTAATTGAGTCTTATCACTTCGCCAAGTCCTAGCGCTGTTAGGCGATTAGCTTGCGTTTTTGCATCTCCAACCACGATATATATTAGTTTATTCGGATGAATATACTGCTTGGCAAGTCCCTTCATGTCATCAACTCCCAGGCTTTCGATTTGTTCGTTGCGCTGCTGCATAAAGTTGTTTGCCAAATTCAGAGACCCAATTTGCTCAAGTACTTTAACTTTTGCTGTTAAGGTTTCAAAGCGTCTGGCATTACTTTTTAAATAGTAATTTTTTGTCGTTGTTAAATCGGCTAAAGTATACGTGTTCCCGTACTCTTCGACGATTTGTTTTACTAACTCCAGAGACTCCAAAGTGACATTGCTTCGGACGTTAGATTTTATTTCAAACATTGAAGAGACTGGTGTAGCGTCAAATTTTGAGCGTATATGATAGGTATAACCTTTGTCTGCTCTTAGATCCTGAACAAGGCGAGAAGAAAACCCACCACCGCCAAGGATGTAATTCATCGCTGTTGCGTTAAAGTAGTCAGTGTGATTTGCTTTAAGTGACGGATGAGCAATTAGTAGTGTCGATTGCTTTGCCTGCGGAATATCATAAAAATATATTGCTGCAGAATTAAGTGCATTTGGCTCAGGTAAAAGAGGAAGTGTTGCTTTTGATGCGGGCCAGTGGTCAATTAGCTGCTCAAGAGACTTTTGAATATCTGCATGTTTGACAGCGCCGGCTACATATAATTTTGCCAATTGTGGGGCTATATTTTTTTGATGGTAGGTTTTTAGGTCATCAATTGTTATCTTCGAGATACTTTCTTCTGTGCCCAGTGTATTATTTGCCAACGGGTGATGTCTTGGATATGTAAGCTTGTATAGCTCTTTTTGGGCGATGGCTTCGGGATCTGCTGATGATTGTTGTAGTTGTCCGGTAACCGTTTGTTTAGCAAGTTCAAATTCAGTTAAATCCCACCTCGGTTGAGTCAGTATTTCACCAATTAATGCCATTGTGGCTTCATAATTACGTGCCAGAGTACTTGCTTTTAGCACTATTTGCTCGCGCTCTGCTGTTACTGTGATAGTTGAGCCTAGCTGTCTAATCTCATTGTTTAACTCTTCAGCTGATTTTGTCGCTGTCCCCCGGGTCAGCATATTTGCAACTAGGTTAGCGGTACCATTTTTATCTGGCGACTCGAGTAACAATGCACCATCAATAGTAAGTTTTATTTCAACCAATGGCACTTCGTCACTGTATAACGAAAAAACCTCTAGTCCATTTTTTAACTGAGCTGTTTTTACATCTGGCGTTGGTATTACCGGAGTTTTTCCAAACTCGGGTTCAATGGAACGATCAAAGCTAGATGGTGTTTTGCTAATCTGGAGTGGCTTGGCTGTATCGAGTTCGCTGATGTCTTCAAGGTTGATCTGCTCTTCTTTAATCACTGCCTTTTGGGCGGTGTCAACAGCGAGTTTTTTACTACCTTTAGGTACAAAACTAGTTGAAACAAAAGGCTTATTCTTTAGGTATGTGTTATAAACACGCCAGATATCGTCTGCGCTGACTGCACGCATCAAGTCAATTTCTTTATTAATGTATCCAGGATCATTTAGCAGCAAATTGTAATCGGCAAGCGCGACGCCTTTATTTACAACACTTGATAGATTCCGATAATACTCAGTTTCTATACCCACTTTTACACGATGAAGATCGTCTTGTGAAAATGCTTCTGTTTCGAAGCGCTTTAGCCCAATTTCAATCGCTTGCTCAACTTGATCTAAATCGACACCGTCGTAAGCGGTAATCATCATGATCAACTCGCCAGCTAATTCAGAGCGGATATCAAGTAGCATTAAACCAGAGCTTAATTTCTGCTTCTCAACGAGCTCATTGGTTACAGGTGCTTGGTTGCCATCAGTTAATAGCTTAATTAGCACATCCATCGCATAGCTATCTCGATGAAAACGCGGCATAGAAGGCCAAGCTTGTGTTAACTGAGGAACTTGCGCAAAACTATCTTCATGATAGCGTTTTTTGCTGCTCGTCAACACGATGGGTTGCTTCGGTTGGGGTGAAACTTCCGGTCCTCTTGGAATATCGTTAAAATATTTCTCGACCCAAGCTTTTGCCTGGTTACTATTAAAGTCTCCAGAAATAACTAACGTAACATTATTCGGTCCATACCACCGTTTATAGAAGTCTTTGACGTCTTCGACCGTAGCGCTAGCTAGGTCTTCAAGGGAGCCTAATGGCAGCCAGTTGTATGGGTGATCGACTGGATACAAATTTTTTGTAACTACATCAAATACATGACCGTAAGGTTGGTTAGTGACGCGCTGACGCTTTTCGTTCTTTACTACTTCTTTTTCTTGTTGAAGAACGGGGATTGTTACGGTGTTGATGAAATAGCCCAGTTTATCGGCCTCAGCCCAAATCATCTTTTCCAGTGCATCATTGGGTACCGTTTGCATGTAATTCGTGATATCTCGGTTAGTTGAGCCGTTTGCACCAGAGCCTCCCACTCGAGCACTTAGCTTGTCTAGCCCACCTTTACCTAAATTTTCAGACTCTAAAAATAATAAATGCTCGAATAAGTGAGCAAATCCAGTTTTGCCTACCTTTTCACGTGCAGAGCCAACATGTGCAGCAAGGGTGACGGCAACGACGGGATCGGATTTATCAATATGAAAAACAACATCTAAGCCGTTATCTAAAGTGAACTTCTCAAAATCCACGTGAAAAGACGAGTTGGCATGATCAGGGACATCGGTTGCTGGCTGAACTGTAATATCTTGTTTTTGGAGATTAGAAGTAGAACATCCTGAAAGAGTGAACAAACTTGCCGTGATAGCAAGAGCAAGTGGCTTAACGTTCATTAACTTACCTTATAATTATAATTTCCTGTTAATTTAAACAGTTGCGAAACTATTGTCCATAAATAAGGGAATATTCCCTCGTAACGGTTTCAGATTTCTTATTGTGTCCGCTGCGGACACTTTTTCCGTCCGCGGACACATTTCATCCTCTTCTAAAATGAAATAAATAAATATAATCAACAGCTTAAGTTTTGGCACAAAGTTAGCCTCTTTTACTGCATACAAACTAATAAAGAAGATACGTTATGTGGTTAAGTACTGCTTTTTTAATTTCACCCTTGATGATGTTGGCTGTAGCAACGGTCGTGGCGGTATTTGACTCGTTAATTCGAGGAGAATCATTATGATTAAAGACACAAGCGGACAAGATGAAGTGCTCCAAACTGGTAAATCCAAAAAGAAGCTTGGTCTTGTAATAGCGGGTGTTGTAATTATTGCAGCACTTACCGCACAGGTCGTGTTTGGTGGGCCAAATGCTAGTAGCTCCGTGGCCAAAGATAGAGTGCAAATTGCAGCCGTGACTTTCGGTGAGTTTACCCGCGATATTGCCGCCACAGGTTTTGTCGTTGCTGCAAATGCACCACAAATTTATAGTCCGGAGCAGGGTTATGTCTCTTTACAGGTCAAAGCGGGTGATAGCGTGACTCAAGGTGAAGTACTAGCCACGGTTAAAAGTCCAACTTTAACCAACCAGCTCCAACAAGAAGAAGCGGAGCTGCAAAGACTGAGTGGTGAGCTTGAAGGGAAAAAGTTAGATGTTAGACGTCAAAACTTGGCGTTAAATCGCTCCTTAGATCTCGCTCGCGTCGAACTATTAGCGGCAGATAGAGAAGACCGACGTGCTCAGTTGTCTATCCAAAAGAACCTCATCAGCCAAATTGATTTAGAAGAAGCGCAAGACGACCTAGCGCGGGCAAAATTAAACTTCAATCATGCAGAGCAAGAAGTTGCGCTAGGCAAAGATACCTTGGCCTTTGAACTTAAATCTGTTGAGAATCAGCTTGAGCGGCAACGTTTAATTGTTGAAGAATTAAAACGTCAAGTTGCAAGCTTAGATGTGATTGCGCCGGTTTCAGGCATAGTCGGTAATTTATTAGTCGATCAAAATGCGCTGGTTAATGCCAATCAGGGGTTGATGAAACTCGTTGACTTAAGTGCTTATGAAGCCGAGCTTCAAGTACCTGAAAGTTATGCGGCAGAGCTTGGGCTCGGGATGGCCGTTGAGCTCAGGATTGGCAACCAAAATATTTCTGGCGTGTTATCTGCGATTTCTCCAGAAGTAAATAACCGTGAAGTCACCACTCGAGTACGCTTTTCGGACGAAAACATTGATGGCATTAGACAAAACCAACGTTTGTCTGCTCGGATTTTACTAGAGCACAAAGAAAATACCTTAATGGTCAAACGTGGCGCTTTTATGAGTGAAGGTGGGCACATCGCTTACAAACTAAGTGGTGATATCGCTGAGCGAATTGAGATCACCACCGGTACCTCAAGCATCAGTGAAGTTGAAGTGCTTAATGGCTTAAAGCAAGGCGATCAAATCATCATCAGTAGTTACGACGCATTCGAACGTGCGCCCAGCATCTTATTAAGATAAGAAGGAAAATAATAATGTTAATTATGAATAATATCGGCAAAGTATACCAAACTGATATGGTGCAAACACACGCACTCAGAGATTTTAACCTGCAAGTAAATGAAGGAGAGTTTATCGCGGTAACGGGCCCTTCAGGCTCAGGTAAAACAACCTTCTTAAATATTGCTGGGATGCTAGAAGGGTACTCTAGTGGTCAATATATGCTAGATGGAATTGATGTTGGTAAGCTTAATGACAACCAAAGAGCTGATCTGCGAAACCAAAAAATCGGCTTTATTTTTCAAGGTTTTAACCTTATCCCAGATTTAAACTTGTACGAAAATGTTGAAGTGCCACTACGTTATCGTGGTATCAAGGCGGCTGAGCGCAAGCGCAGAATTGAAAACTGTCTAGAGCAAGTTGGCCTTGCTGGCCGTGCAAAACATTTGCCACAACAGTTGTCCGGTGGACAGCAGCAGCGTGTGGCGATTGCAAGAGCGCTTGCTGGTGAGCCACGCTTTTTACTCGCCGATGAACCAACAGGGAATTTAGATAGTTTAATGGCGCGTCAGGTGATGGAGTTACTAGAACAAATTAACCGTGACGGCGCAACGATAGTAATGGTTACCCACGATCCGGAGCTCGCAAGGCGTACACCAAGAAATATCCAAATTGTAGATGGACAGGTTGCGGATTTTACTTTGTATCAAGGTAAAGGTGCGGCTTCACAAGCGTTGAAATCTCAGGTGGGAGCTTAAGTTATGTTTGCGCATTACCTTGATTTAGCTTGGCGTAGCCTAAAAGCCACGCCGCTTGCGACTAGTCTAATGACGCTGGCTATCGCCATTGGTATTGGCGTCACTATGGTGAGTTTATCCGTGTATCACATGATGTCCGCCGATCCAATTCCAAGCAAAAGTGGCAAACTCTATGCTGTACAGCTACAAGTGATGGATGAGGGGCAAACCTATCATTCAGCTGATGATATTCCCTTTCAGTTGACATTTTTAGATGCGAAAAACCTGTATCAAACGCTAAACATCGACAAAAAAGTCGCGATGTTTAAATCCGGTTTTGCTGTTCATGTAAGCAACCCCGAAGTGAGGCCCATGCTGCAAACGACACGGCTAATCACCCGAGAGTTTTTTGCTATGTTTGAGTTGAGTTTTTTGTATGGTGGAGTGTGGAGCCAAAGCCAAGCCGACAATGCTGCACCAGTGGTTGTAATTGACGAAACTATCGCACAAAAGTTATTTGGCCGCAGTGATGTGGTTGGAGAAAGTATTTATTTGGCGCAGCGAAGATATCAAGTAGTAGGGGTAACTAAGGAATGGCAGCCAAACGTCAAAATGTATGACTTAAACAATGGCGCGTTTGCTGATGCCGAGCGTATCTTCATTCCCTTCAGTCATGCTGCAGCTTATGAGATTGACACTTGGGGTAATACGAATGGCTGGAAGAGGGAAGAGATTAACAACTTCACGGACAAAATGAATTCAGAAATGCTTTGGACTCAGTTTTGGGTTGAATTAGAGAACGAAAAAGAACAACAAGCGTTAGCAACACAACTGGATAATTACATCCAAACCCAACAAGATTTGGGAAGATTTAACCGTAAAACACGAGAGTTTTCACTTCGAAATGTTACTGAATGGCTTGAGTACAATAATGTGGTTAGTGAAGATAACAAGGTCATGATTGGTTTAAGTTTTATGTTCCTTGCCGTTTGCTTAGCCAATATTCTCGGATTGTTACTAGCGAAATTTCTTAAACGTGCCCCTGATGTTGGCGTAAGAAGAGCGCTTGGTGCGAGTAAAACGCAAGTGTTTTACCAACACTTGGTCGAAGTGGCGTTGCTTGGTTTTATGGGGGGAGTGATAGGGATAGTTTTTGCTCAGCTTGGCTTATGGGGGATCCGCAGAACTAGCCATGTATACGAAAGTCTTGCAACGATGGATGTCTCTATGCTGTTAGCAGCGCCGAGCATCGCTATTGTGACTTGTATTCTTGCAGGGCTTTACCCAGCTTGGATAGTGTGTAAAACATCACCTGCTACTTATCTAAAAGTGCAATAAGGAGAGTCCCATGTTGGAATTAAAACCAATTATCAATGCGTTATTGCGCTCTAAAGTTGGTGCCGTACTTGCTATCCTACAACTTGCCTTGACGTTGGCAATTGTCAGCAATTCGCTGTCCATTATTAGTGAGCGCGTCAGCTATCTCAACAAGCCAACTGGCTACCCAGAAGAGTCGATAATCACCTTCAGTGTCATGTCGTTTGACGACAAGGTAGATGCAAACCAACAGCTTATCATTGATGAGAGAATACTAAAAAGTATCCCAGGTGTTATAGAAGCTGTGGGAGTGAGTTCGGTTCCGCTTTCAGGAGGAGGTAGCAATTCGGGATTCAGCTTAACCTCAGAAGACGATGGTAAACATACAAACTCGGGGCATTTATACGCCAATGAACAAGTGATCCGTACCTTGGGCGTAAAATTGATAGAAGGCCGTGATTTCACATCTGGTGATGTCCTGATCTCAAGTGAATACGCTAAGCAACCAGATGTTGTTATTGCCAGTAAGGCGTTTACGGACGAGATATTTGGTGAGGGTAAAGGATTGGGCGAAACGATTTATTATGGTGGCGGCCCGTTAAAAGTCGTGGGGATTGTTGAGCGTATGACTAATGCTTGGCCGCGTTTTAGAAATGCTGATCGCTTAATTATTTTTCCCATGGTCAATGCGAATGGATTTCAAGATTTCTTAGTTCGCACAGATCCGAGTTTGCGTGGCGAAGTAATGAAAAAAATAGAGTCGGTGCTGCTTCAAGAAAATCCAAATAGAGTGATCACCAATATGAAAGGACTTGATGAAGTAAAGGAAAGGTACAACTCTAAAGACATATTGATGCTAAGAATGTTGCTAGTGCTAATCACAGCATTAGTCGTCGTGACGGCGCTGGGAATATTTGGTCTTACTCAGTTTAATATCAGTAAACGTACTAAACAGATTGGTACTCGCAGAGCTTTGGGGGCGCGTAAGTCTGCAATTGTTCGTTACTTTGTGGTAGAAAACCTCATTGTTTGTGCAATTGGCTTAGTACTTGGCACAGTGGCTACGGTTTTCCTAGGACAAAAGCTAATGTCTTTGTATTCAGTGCCACCGCTAGAAGTAAGCTATATTTTGATAACGGCGCTTGGGCTTATCGTGCTCTGTATCGCGTCAGTTATTTTTCCTGCTAAAAAGGCGGCGAACATTTCACCGAGTATCGCAACAAGAAGTGTATAACCCTTATACCAACTAGGTTGTGTGAGCAACCTAGTTGGTATTACTTTAACTTGCCTTGTATTAGTTGTGCTAGTATAGGTAAGTGGCAATATGTAATAACAAGAATAAAATCATATGGATAAAATCTTAATTGTGGATGATAACCCTGCGGTGCTTGATGCACTGTCATTGTTACTAGAGCTGCATGATTATCAAGTAGTTACCGCGTGCTCACCGTTAGAAGCAATTAAAGTGGTATCGTTTCAGCAAATTGCACTAGTTATCCAAGATATGAACTTTAGTGCAGACACCACTTCAGGAGAGGAGGGGGCTGCGCTTTTTCACCAATTGAAAGCACTAAATGCAAAACTCCCTATTATCTTATTAACGGCTTGGACTGAGCTCACCATGGCGGTTGAGTTGGTAAAAGCTGGAGCTGCAGACTATCTAGCCAAGCCGTGGGACGACCAAAAGTTACTCACCACAATTGCAAATCTCGTCGCGCTTGGTGAGGCACATAAGCAAGTTGCAAACTTTGAACGGGCTGAACAAGAACGCCAACAGTTTAATCAAGGCGCGGATTTATGCGGGTTTGTGTATAAATCGGTGGCCATGCAGCGAGTCATAGATATGGCGCTGCAAGTCGCCAAATCTGATGTGTCAGTGTTAATAACCGGTCCAAATGGTCGCGGTAAAGAAAAAATCGCGGAAATTATTCAAGCGAACTCACCACTAAAAAACCAACCGTTTGTCAAAGTGAATGCAGGCGCGCTCCCAAGTGACTTAATCGAAGCTGAGCTTTTTGGTGCTGAGAGCGGTGCTTATACCGGTGCGAATAAGCAGCGTATTGGTCGCTTTGAAGCTGCTGATAAAGGCACGTTATTTTTGGATGAGATTGGTAATTTACCTCTTCCAGGGCAAACAAAATTGCTACGTGTTTTGCAAAGTGGCGAGTTTGAGAGGCTGGGTTCAGTCGAGACAAAAAAAGTATCGGTCCGTGTCATCTCAGCAACGAACGCAGATCTGCTAGCGGATATTCGAGGGGGGAAATTCCGTGAGGATCTATATTATCGCTTAAATGTCATCGAGCTAAACCTACCCGCGTTGTCACAGCGAGTGGATGATGTTTTACCTTTGGTCGCGCATTTTTTACCCGCAAGAGGGCTTACTTCGGATGCCCAGCAAGCATTATGTGAACACCCTTGGCCTGGTAACGTACGGGAGCTTGAAAATGCCTGTAAACGGGCGGCAGTATTGAATCCAGATGGCGAGCTCAGTGCCAAGGATTTTGGTCTTGACGTGCAGGCAAATACAGCACAAGTTAGCGCCTCGCATACCATACGAGAACCCAGTAAAGAAGAATTAGAGCAGGCGCTCAAGACTCATCTTGGTGTGATTGCGAAAGTGGCGCGACATTTTAACATGAGTAGACAAGCGCTTTATCGTCGCTTGCAAAAGTTTGGCATTGAATATTAAGGACAATAATGACGACCTCGCAGCAACATGCATTGATCATTGCCATCAGTATTATTATTGGCCTGATTCCTTTTTGGTTCTTTCTCGATGACCACATCGGTTTCATTGTAATAGTACTGGGCTCCGTCAGTGTAGCACTAGTGCTACATAGACTATTAATGCGTGAAAACAAAGCGGGGTGGGAGGCGTTAGAAGTCGGCTTGATGAACTTTAAGGATGGCGAATTTTCTACGTCAATCACCTATAACGCTAACAATGAGCTCGGTACGTTGTGTCAATTATTCAATGAAACGGCAAAACAGTTAAGAGATGAAAAACAATGGATTTATCAGCGTGAGCTGATGCTAGATAAAGTGCTTGAGTCGTCACCTCAGGTACTTGTCCTTGTCGACTCACAGGATGTGGTGGTATTTGCTAACAATAGTGCAAAAACGTTTTTTAACTGTGAGCACCGCCTTGAGGGTGAGCGTTTTAGTAAATTGTTATCCGGAGTTCCCGATGAACTTCATCAAGCTGCAAATAACCAACTTGATGGCTTGTTCTCAATACAAAACAGCAGTGGTGAGTCGCAAATGTGGCATCTCGCCAACGGTGAGTTATTACTCAACAACCACTTTCACAAATTATATATTTTTAAGCAATTCACTCGAGAGTTGAGCCGCCAAGAAGTGCAAGTTTGGAAGAAAGTGATCCGCATCATTAGCCATGAGTTAAACAACTCATTAGGGCCTATTTCATCTATGCTGCACAGCGGACAGATCTTGGCTGAACGCGTGGATGAACCTAGGTTAAGTCGAGTCTTTGCGACGATAGAAGAGCGCATTGTGCACCTCAGCGAGTTTGTTCAGGGCTATGGTAAGTTCGCCAAACTTCCTCTGCCAAACATTGGAACTGTGGATTTGCAGGTTTTGTGTGAGCGGCTGCAAAGCCATTGGTCATTCCAATATCAGCTTAATCAAACGCAATTACAGGCGGACACGACACAGTTAGAACAGTTACTTATTAATTTGATAAAGAATGCGACTGAGTCTGGCTCAGAGATAGAGGAAATCTGTGTTCAATCAGAGCAGCGCAGCGACGAAGCTTATATTTGGGTGCTCGATAGAGGCGAAGGCATGAGTGACACCGTGATGGCGAATGCCTTAATTCCATTTTACTCTACCAAAGCGTCAGGAACAGGGCTTGGTTTAGCGCTGTGCAGAGAAATTGTGGAAGCACACAACGGTAAGATCAGCCTCTATAATCGCGAAGGTAAAGGTTTGTGCGTCGAAATTCGGTTACCGAACAAATTATCCTGAATTTACTCAGGATAATAAACTTAAGACTGAGCTCATCAATTATTTTGGTGGATCAATCGAATGGTTAATGCTGGCGTTAACCCTAAACCACCCTGCAATTGAATAGCGCTTTTCGTTGGCAACCAGTACTTCATGAGGAAATTCATCACTTAAGAAGGTAACTAGCGTGCCGTAACTTGGCAGTACCGTTGTGAGTATCTCGTCGTGATTATCGGGATTGTAAACGACTAGTTCGCCGCCATTGTCTGACGCCCAAGACTGATTTAAGTACAATACCGTGGTCAAAATTCGGTTGGTCTTTCCCTTAAAGGCGTCCATATGCTTTTTGTAAAACGCCCCAGGAGGATAAATGGCAAAGTGGCTTTCATAACTAAAGAGTCCCATAAACAGCCGTCTGTTTAAATAGGCCTTTAGCTCGCCCATGTAGTTGAGCCAAACAGATTCCAACTCATTGCTGGTGTCTAACCAGTGAATTTTATCTCTGCGAATTTTCTTATTTTGCTCGTGAGAGGCTAAACGACCAATTCCAGCTTGCTTAAAGTCGTCACTGCTGAGCTCTGCTATTCTCAATTCTAACTTGGATAAAATGTCGGGACTGACGAAATTTGGCAAAATACTAATGCCTGTGGTTTGTAAGTCCTGAGCTAATTTCTCGAACGGAAATTCTAAGTCTAAATCTAACAATAGCGGCGCCTCTGAAAAAGGTCTTTTTACCGCTTTGTTTGGTATCGATCCAGCGAGTTAATTTTACCTTGTCGATAAGCGAATTTTGTTAATGATGTTTTCACTGGCGGCTTCGATTAAATCAAGCACATGTTCAAAGCCACGTTCACCACCATAATAAGGATCAGGCACTTCATGCTCAGTCATGTCACCAAACGCTAAAAACAGCTGAACTTTATGCGCTAAGTCGTTAGGACAAATGGAGAGTAGATCGCGGTAATTAGCGTTGTCTGCACACAAAACTAAGTCGTAATCTTCAAAATCGCTGGGTTTTACTTGCTGCGCTGATATGCCTGAAAAGTCATACCCTCTTGCGCTGCCTGCCGTGACACTGCGTGGATCTGGAGGGTTACCTTGATGATAGCCAATGGTGCCAGCGGAATCGATACGGGTTGTTAACTCTGTTGCTGCGAGTTTGTGCTTTAATACCGCCTCCATAGTTGGAGAGCGGCAGATATTACCCATGCAGACGACTAAGATACTAGAAATTGCGCTCATATTGTTGTCCTTCAAGTACGCTTTTATACCAATAGTATTTATTCTCCAAGTCTACCGATTTTTTAATTCAGAGCAAAATATAAGGCGTCAGCTAATACCAACTTTATTAGGACGCCAAATTTAACTCGTTAGTTTGGAAGGTTTTCGTGAGGACCAAATACCTCATAGAATATTTGCTCGGTTTGTACACCGGCATTCATCAGTTGGGTTTTGATAAAGCGCATAAAGGCAACCGGGCCGCATAGGTAGAACTCTCCGTCTGTTAGCGGCAAAGTATCTTTGATTGCGTTGATATCCATCAGTCCGGAATGCGTATCGTCGGCTTCTGACTCCAACCAAGTAACCACATTAAAATTTCGGATATTGCTACCAAGCTCATTGATTTCTTGGTTGAAACCTAAGTCACTGTGAGTTTTATTCGCGTGTAAAAAGTGTGCTTCGACTTCAGGTGAATGTTGGCTATGAACACCAAGCATGCAAAGCATAGGGGTTATTCCAACCCCAGCGCTAATGTATACCTTTGGACTGGCTGTGTGTTGTCTGACAAAGTCTCCAGCTGGTGGAGTGAGCTTGAGGGTGTCGCCCGCCTTAAGTGTATGAAGATATTGCGATACGGCACCGTCGTGTTTAGTAGAGATCCTAAGGTACGAACCATTGGGCGCAGCAGACAAAGAGTATTGGCGGATCTGCTGAAACCCTACCACTTCTTTTGGTACAAAGACAGAAACAAATTGTCCAGCTTGGTAATGAGGCAAGGCTTTACCGTCGACAGGCTTGAGATAAAAGCTTTTAATATTTTCAGTATTGCTTATTACCTTTTCAATTGTAAATTCACGCGTTCCTTGCCACCCACCTTGCTGCTCAAGCGCGGTTTGGTACAGGCCATGCTCTGCGGTGATAAATAAATCGGCTAAAAACTGGTAGGCATTAAGCCAAGCTTGTTCTATTTCATCTGTGAATTGATCGCTGAACTCGGCTTTGAGCGTTGCAATTAAATGCCGGCCAACAATAGCGTATTGCTCAGGTAAAATCCCAAGGCTAACGTGCTTATGGTTGATACGTAAAATGGCGTCACTGAGCACTTCTGGTTGATCAATGTAATTGGCATAGGCCGCTAATGCTGCAAATAGTGCCAACGGCTGTTTTCCCGAAGCCTGATGGGATTGGTTGAATACCCCTTTTAACTCTGGGTGTTGATTGAACATGCTATGATAAAACTTGGCGGTGATCTCGGGACCGACCTGAGCCAATAGCGGTGCACTTTGTTTTACCAACTCAATCGTATTTTGGGTAAGCATTAATATCTCCTGTTTGAGAGTAGAGTTAACCTATTCGCCCATCGACGCGTTTTTGTATCAGCATGGGCGCGAAGGTAATGGAAAAAAGCATAAAACCAAAAACCCAAGCCACGGCACTTAACAGCCATGCATTGTGCGGGTTTATAAAATGAATAAGGAATGCGCGGATAAGACCTGATACCGCGATACAGATAAATGCCAGTGTAGTTGTCGTGTCTACCTGTAATAGCCGGCCTGTGTGGCCCAAGGTAACGCGAGTCATCATGGCTAAGATCATTAATCCCATGCCATTAATTGCCACTAAGTGAAGATGGCTGCGCAAATGCTCTGGTGCAAAGGTGTTGTTGTATGCGCTAAGTATTAAACCCACTGCGATTGCACAATATGACAGGTACAGTGACCAAAGCAGTGGTACGTTAAATAATTTACCGTTAAACCAATAAATTGCTCTTATCGAATGCAGTAGCCCAAGGAGCAGAAGTGCAGCACTTAAATAGTGAGTATTTTGCATCGTAAACTGCAGGATATAGGTGAAAACGCAGATGATGGCGAGGTAAAAGATCGCCCTGTCTAACCTTGGAGTATGTGGCTTTTGTGCTTGCTGCAATCCTCGGGCAATAAAAAACGGAATAACGCGGCCACCCACTACACCAATCAATAACATGTAAGCAATTAGCGTTGCTTGGCTTGTAACGCTTAGCAATAAGAAGTGTTGGTTGTGAAGTAAAATCAAAAATACGATGTTGCAGCCACACAACATACTTACAGCAAAAATAAAAACACGATTGTTTCTGGATTTTGCATCAACAATTACGGTCGTTAAATTGATTAGTACAATGAGCCAAAAACTCAGTTGTAGTAGCAAGGTGATGATGATTGATGAATTTGCCACAAAAAAGCTCAGCCTAGCGGCACACCAAATAATACAGAGTGATAGCAGTGCGCCACCATGTAATGTCTGTCTTTGTGTCCAATTTTTTGCAGCGGTTAGCAAAAATCCGGCGACGACAGCACCGCCAAAGCCAAACAGCATCTCGTGGGCGTGCCAATAGGTCGCTGGGTAATCATTACGCCAAACAACATTACCATTGAGCAATAAAGCCCATACAGAAATGCTCACGACAGCGAATAACCCCGCGAGTAAAAATAGCGCTCTAAAGCCGAGCATCAACACGGGCCAAGTAGATGGTAAATACCAACACACTGCTTTTGGACTGGGCTCTTCTAGCTGGATTAAGCTCATTTACTTAACCTCCAAACCTAGGTGGTATAGACAGACAAGGCGGATGACGTAGGCAAGCTTAATCAAGGCGGCCAATACGATAGTACTAATATGTGCTGCAATTTGTGAGAAGAGGCTGAAGCTTTCAACGCTAAAAAAACTCACTTGCAGTGACAGCATAAACGCTGCGAGTGAAGTGAAAATGGCGATGTTGCTATATCTTAAAAGTTGGTATGCACGGCTCATCGTTAACTCTGCGAATGTTGATATATAGACTGAACATTGCAGGTGTCACGCCAACTTTAAAATGCTATATAAATCATTGTATTAGTATTCTATTATTGATGTTTGAGTCAAATTGACCTATCTTAATTAGTGTTTATTTGAATAAATTGAGTCTTTTTGACATGAATTCGTTAGCGCTCTCCAAATTGCTTGAGCTTAGTATGTCGTTATCACGACTTTCATTAGCGCAAGAGGGTCGCGAGGTTAAGCAATACGCTAAGTCCTTGCTTTCAGCATTGAGTCAATCTGTTACCGCTGATGCCATCGCCATTCTTTATGGCGATCAGCATGCATTAACTATCCTAGCTTGCAATGGGTTGAGTGCGGACGCTGTTGGGCGGCAATTTTTGCTTACAGAGCAACCTAGATTGATGTCCATTTTCGAGTCTGACGAACTAGTTAATTTTCCTGCCAATAGCGACTTACCTGACCCTTACGATGGTCTGTTGCTCGCCGAAGAAAGTCGCTTACCAGTGCATGCCTGCATGGGATTTAAGGTCGCGCTGCAAAGTAGCATCTTATTGGTGACGTTTGATTGTCTTAAACCGGATAGCTTTGAGCACTTGTCTGAGGTTTATATGAAAACCCTACAAGCAATTGTCTCAAGTAGTGCATTACGTATGTTCGAGGCTGAGCGCCTCTATGAGCAAGCACGTGCATCTACACTTACCCAATCTCAAAAGTCCGTTAAAAAGCAAATTTTAGTAGGAGAGAGTGCGGTGATGCACTCGCTTAAATCAGAAATTGAACTGGTTGCTGGTTCTGAATTTAATGTGCTTATTCAAGGTGATACGGGAACGGGTAAAGAGTTGGTAGCAAAACACGTACATTTTAATTCCCAACGAAATGACAAACCGTTTATACAAATTAACTGTGCGGCGCTTCCTGACTCGATAGCAGAAAGTGAACTCTTTGGTCACAAAAAAGGGGCGTTTACTGGGGCCGATAAAGACCGGTTAGGCAAGTTTGCAGCCGCGGACGGCGGCACGCTGTTTTTGGATGAAGTTGGCGAACTGAGTTTGACTTTACAGAGCAAACTATTACGTGTGCTGCAAAGCGGTGAGGTGCAAGCAGTAGGTGCTGACCGCATTCATATTGTCGATGTTAGAGTGGTTGCTGCCACTAATCGTGATTTAAAAGAAGAGGTGAGGCGCGGAAAATTTAGGGCTGATCTTTATCATCGCTTGAGTGTGTATCCTTTATTTGTTCCTCCACTGCTCGAAAGGCTAGATGACATCCCGCTGCTGGTTGGGTTCTTTTTAGAGCAGCTAAGAGGCACGCTCAACGCAAAACAAGTGGTGATGGATAGGCAAGCACTCAGCCGATTAATGCATTACGACTGGCCGGGTAATGTCAGAGAGCTTGAACATTGTGTCAGTCGTGCAGCGTTAAAAGCTAAGCATCAACAGTGGCAGGCTAATATCATTGAGATCCATGACATAGACATCGCGCCAAAACACAATCAACAAATTCAGCAGGCTGAGTGCATTACCACGCAAGAGAAAACACCTCCTGTCGCCATGAAATTCGCCGTCGAGCTACTACAAAAAGACATGATCGTTAACGCGATGGAACGTCATGGGTTTAATTGGTCGGCAGCTGCGAGAGAGCTGGAAATGGATAGAGCAAATTTGGTTCGACTAGCAAAGCGTTTAGGGTTAGATGTTAAAAAGCAGATGAGTTAAGCAGCCGGAGCTGCTTTTATAAATCTCAATAACTTAGCAAGTTTTTTATTCTGAGTTCTGATTAAATACAAGCCGTTCAAAAAATGAAACCCTAAATGTAATGAAAATTGTTATTAATACTCTTATAAGTTGTTTATTTTAAAAGGGTATATTAAGAAAACTGTTATTTTTATTTAATCTTGCGAAGAATAAATATTGAACTAGGGTTATAGGGCGTCACTCGACATTATTAGGGGGCCCTATGCAGGGTAATAAGCAAGTCATAACAGCGCTAAATCAAGTGCTTACGCTAGAGTTAACATCAATAAACCAGTTCTTTCTACACGCAAGAATGTTCAAAAATTGGGGTCTGGAAGAGCTAAACGAGAAAGCGTATAAAAAATCTATCAAGGATATGAAGCAAGCTGATGATCTTATCGAGCGCATATTATTCCTTGAAGGGTTACCAAACCTCCAGCATTTAGAAAAGCTACGAATAGGTGAGCACACCGAAGAAATGATGGCGTGCGACTTAGCGTTTCAACTCGATCAGCTTCCGACATTGCGCGATGCAATTGCGCTGTGTGAACATGAACAGGATTATGTTAGTCGAGAGCTACTTGAAGACATTCTTGAATATGAAGAGGACTATGTGGATTGGCTCGAAACGCAGCACTTCTTAATCAAAAATACCGGCATTGAAAACTATCTGCAATCGCAGATTGAGGGGTAAGTTATGCAAGGCAATTCTACCGTTATCGACTTACTCAACAAACAACTTACGCTTGAGCTTTCTTCCATGGATCAATATTTGGCGCATGCCAAAATGTATGAAGACTGGGGACTGGAGAAGCTACACAACAAGTTATCTCACGAGTATGAAGAAGAGCTCGATCACGCTAAGCGGATCACGGAGCGCATTTTGTTTTTGGAAGGTACGCCAGATACCGCTTCTCGTGCGCCGATCCACGTCGGTACTGACGTGAAAGAAATGCTAGAAAATGATTTGGCTGCGGAAATTCTGGTAAAAGATCACTTGAAAAAGGTGATAGCAGTGTGTGAGCAAGCGCAAGATTATGTTACCCGTGAAATGCTCGAAACCCTGTTAGATGACACCGAAATGGATCACATTTATTGGCTTGAACAGCATATCAATTTAATCAAACTAATTGGTTTACCAAACTACATTCAGAGCCAACTTGCTAATAGCCCTGAATGATCCCAACCACCGCACCTACCTTTGGGTGCGGTTTCTTTGTCTGCCATGCATTGTCTTGGTGATTTATAACGAGCAAGGTATTCGCTATAAAATTAAGCAATCACAATGATTTGAACTAAAGTTTAGTTATGTGTTGGGTGATTAGTAATACGATGAGAATATTATTACTGTTTTTCTGCCTCCTGAGCTCAGTTTGTCTCGCCGCAAACTCCAAGCAAGTGTTTCGTATTTATCATGACGCTGATTATTCTAATTTAAATGAGTCAGCCGAAGCGATAAAAATGGGCTTTTTAACCGCATTCGATGAAGTAGATAATCAAATCCAAGGTTATAAGATTGAATTGGTGGCCAAAGACCATCGTGGTAATAGTAATCGTAGCTTGCTTCACTTTAAGCAATTTTTAAAAGACCCGAATGCCTTACTCGTGCTTGGTGGTGTTCATTCTCCTCCTTATATTAAATTTCGTAAATTCATCAATGAGGGGGAAGCGCTGCTGTTGGTTCCTTGGGCCGCTGGTGGGCCAATTACAAGATACCCGAGTAAGGATAATTGGATTTTTAGGCTTTCTGTGGATGACACCAAAGCGGGTAAAGTACTCATCAATTATGCAAAGCAACAAGGTTGTGTTGCACCTCATTTACTCCTTGAGGATACCGCATGGGGGCGCTCTAATTACGACACATTGCTAGAGGAATATAAAACGGCCAAGCCTAACAACGCGCTGCCTGTATCTTGGTTTAACTGGGCAACACAAGAGAATGAAGCACGGATCATGGTCCATAATATTATTGAAAGTGAGCCGCAATGTATCATTTTTGTTGGTAATGCGATTGAGGGCGCAGAGTTTGTAAAAGCCATGGCAAGTATTGACGAGGCGCAGCGCCTGCCCATTGTTAGTCATTGGGGGATAACTGCGGGTAACTTTTTTAAAGTGGTTGGGGATAAGCTATCTGCAGATGTCTCATTGGCGGTCCTACAAAGCTGTTTTTCTTTTGAGAATAAACCATTAAGTGCGTTTTCGGCACGGGTATTTAATCGTGCAAAACAGCTTTTCCCGACCGAGTTTGCCAAGCATGGATTTGTTCAAGCAGCTCCCGGATTTATCCATGGCTATGACATTGCCAAGCTTCTTATTGCAGCAGCGGAGCAGATAAAACTGACAGATTCAGTCGCGACCAACAGAGTCTTATTAAAAAGCGCATTTGAGGATTTGCAATCGCCGATCAGCGGCCTCATAAAAACGTATCAACGGCCTTTTAGTGTCTGGAGTGATAAAAATGATTCAGCCCATGAAGCGCTAACCGTGCAAGACTTGTGTATGGGGCAATACCAGTCTAATGGCAGTATTAAACTAGTTTATAGTTACCCGGGGTCGCATTGAAAACTAAATTCACCTTAACGAGTAATCGCGCTTTTTACACCTTTTTAGGGTTAACGGCTATTGTTTCACTTCTGCTCAGTGCACTTTTTGTTGGGCTGAGATCAAATGTCATTGTCGAAGACTTAGTGAGAGAAACGAATGAAACCCAAGCTCAACTCGCAGTTAACAACTTAACTCAGTATCTTGAGAGCCGTAAGCAGATCCTCTCTGATCTTTCTCTACATCCTATTATCGTAAATGGTGCGATGGGTACAGGGCTCTCCGCTGCTAAGTTACGAGACTTTATGCGCAGTTTTCAAATTATAGGTAGAGAAGAAAAGTTAATGGTGATCAATGTATTGGGCGATGTTGTTTATGCAAACTTTGATTCTCATGAAGTGTTAGACCAAAAACCAAAGTGGCTCGATAAAGTGATCAATGCAGAGTTGGTCAGTGCGATAGATCTCACTCAGGTTGGCAACCTGCACTATTTCACAATAGCAGTACCGATTTATTATAACGGCTTTGCTGAGGGAGCACTTATTGGCGAGTTTTCGACGAGCTTAGAGAGTTTGCTGAGCTCCTCATCGTCCACATCTTTTCATAGCATTGGTTTAAAAGGCAGGTGGATTAATTTTTCTAACGTCCGAAAAGTTGAAACTTACTTTAGTGTAAGCAGCCTCGATGTTGGCTCCACCGATTTAGTTTTAGATTATCGTGTAGATAAGAGTCAGGTCACTGACGAAGTGAAAATGTTTGTGTGGGATCTTATTGGTGCCATTGCTTTTGGGCTATTCCTATCATTTGGCTTGCTCTATTTGTTTGGTAAGCAACTTCTGTTAAATCCATTCAAAAAACTAGAAGAATCGAGGACAACACTCAAACGCAGTGAAGAGCGATTTAAACTTGCAATATTTGGTAGCGATGATGGCCTTTGGGACTGGGATCTTGAGCGGAATGTGGTGTTTTATTCAGATAGATTTAAATCTTTACTAGGCTTTTCGCAAGAGACACAAGCTTTATTCTCTGCGCATATTTCTAGTTTATTTGACCGAGTCCACCCTGCAGATCTCCCCAATTTAGAAAACTCAATTAAGTTTCATATGACGGAAGAAGAGCCTTTTGGTGTCGAGTGTAGAATAAAAACGAGGCAAAACAGCTATCGCTATTTTTGGCTAAAAGGTGCTGCGGCACTTAAAGATGGACAAGCGAAGCGGATAGTTGGCTCACTTTCGGATATTACCGATCAAAAGCTTCATCAAGAAGCGCTGAAAAAGGCCAAGGAACAAAATGATTTACTCGCTCAAGCAATAGAGTGCGCAAATGTCGGCATAACGATTGTTGACGCGACTAAGCCTGAATTGCCAATCGTATTTGCGAATAAAACATTTCAACAAATCACCGAATATGGTGATGAAGTACTGGGTAAAAATTGTCGCTTTTTGCAAGGTGAACATACCCAGCAGCAAGCGTTAGAGGAAATCAGGGAAGCAATATTAGCTCACGAATTCGTCAAAGTTGAATTGATCAATTACACCAAATCTGGAAAGGCATTTTGGAATAGTTTACAGATCTCTCCGGTGTTCAACGAACAAAATCAATTAACAGCATTCGTCGGTATCCAACAGGATATTACCGCTGCTGTTGAGGCGAAAAAAGAGCTAGAACAAGCGAAGCAAGCTGCGGAGCAGGGCGCGCAAGCTAAAAGCGAGTTTTTAGCGTCAATGAGCCATGAGATCCGCACGCCAATGAATGGTGTAATAGGCATGTTAAGTCTGCTAGAAGATGAGCACCTTACTCAAACTCAATTACATAAAGTGAGTCTAGCAATGGGCAGCGCCAAGTCGTTATTAAATCTCATCAACGATATTTTAGATTTTTCTAAAATTGAGGCGGGTAAGCTTGAACTTGAGTCACTAGATTTCGATGTTAGGGCATTACTTGGCGAATTGATTGAATCCGTTGCGTTGCAAGCACAGAAAAAGGGACTTGAACTTATTCTAGATGTAACCCAACTTGAAAAGCCATTGGTGCAGGGGGACCCGAGCCGCATTCGACAAATAATCACCAACCTAATTAGTAATGCAATCAAGTTTACCGAGCAAGGCGAGATCATCATCCGAGCTTGGTTTAGTGAAGTGGATAATAAACTGAGATTTCATTGCTCAGTTGAAGATACCGGCATAGGGATACCAGAGGACAAAGCGGATAGGCTTTTTGCTAAATTCTCTCAAGTTGATGCCTCTACGACTAGAAAGTATGGAGGGACTGGACTGGGGCTTGCCATTGTCAGACAACTCTGTGAATTAATGGATGGCGATATCGCCGTTAGTAGTCGGTTTGGACATGGTAGCCAATTTGAATTTTTCGTGACTTTGATCCATGGCGATAATACTCAATTCGAAGCTGCAAAAATTGATTTACAAGGGATAAAAATACTCCTAGTTGACGATAACCTCTCAGCCTTGACGAGTTTGGAATCTCAATTGAGGCACTGGGGGGCGGATGTGTATAAAGCCAGCTCTGGAATACAAGCACTCTCGCTGTGTGAAGCTGAATACCAACGTGATAAAAATGTGTTTGATATCGCCTTACTGGATATGACGCTTAGAGGCATGTCGGGTGAGCAGCTCGGCGCTGCACTAAAAAATGATAAGCGATTCAAAGCGATAAAACTTATCATGATGACGCAAATGGGTACTAAGGGGGATGGCCAGTTTTACGCGGAGCGTGGCTATTCAGGCTATTTTCCAAAGCCCGTGACAACTAAAGACCTTTTTGATGCGTTAACCATTTTAGCTGAAGATGGCAAGGCGCTGGCGAATGCGAAACCACTGGTTACGAGTCACTATCTGAAACTGGTAAGAAAGGTGAACGAAACCGAATTTACGTGGCCAAAACCTTGTCGTATTCTACTGGTTGAGGATAACAAGGTGAACCAAGTTGTCGCATTAAGTATGCTCAAAAAATTGGGGATAACCCATATTGAAGTTGCCGAAAACGGACTGCTTGCCATTGAACTGCTCAAGTCACATCAAGATGAATGTCAATTTGAGCTAATCTTAATGGATTGTCAGATGCCTGAAATGGATGGCTATCGGACGACCGAGTTAATCCGAGACGGAGCCGCAGGTGAGAGTTATCAGGGAGTAAAAATATTAGCCATGACAGCCAATGCAATGTCCGGTGATAGAGAGAAGTGTTTAAATGCAGGCATGAACGATTACCTCACGAAGCCCATTTCGGAAGAGCCATTGAGCGAGAAACTACAATATTGGCTATACAAAAGCGAATACGCTTCCACAGGCGATACAGAAGAAACGACTTAAGGGGGTAACTGAAGCAAATTGGCAATATTTTCTATCTATGATAATCTTTACTGTATATAAAAACAGTTGTCTGAATTTGTGTTGAGAAAAGAATTACCCGCCAAATATTACTTAAGCCACTTTAGTGAGCTTAGCGATTATTTACTTAAAGTATGTCAACCGCTATTAAGTAGTGCTCAGCGTGAGCTGCTGGCTGAGCTACACCGCTTGCCTGAAGATGAATTGTGTTTGTTAGTGCGGTTTATTTCCCGCAAAACTCCTTTTCTGGATATCAATTCACTGCGCTACGAAGAGATCAATAATATTTGTGAAGTCGCGTTTTCATTAAAAGCAAAGGGATTACTTCGTCAGGCACAACAAGACGACTTTCAAGCGCTGCTGCATTGCTTAACTAAACCATGTTTAATTGAACTTGCCGAGCGAGAGAATTTAACTACACTGCCAAATAAATCGGCAAAAAAATCGCTCTGGGTAGCGTATATCAATCAATCTGTCTGCGTTGAATATCTAAATACACAAGAATACCTATCCCAGTATCTCACGCTCTCATTTCAAGCCGATATCGACTACTTTCTATTTTTGTACTTTGGCAAGATAGGCTTTAGCTTAGCGCAATTTTCGATGCGAGATCTTGGTGTAATGAATACCAGGAGCGCTGACGCCGCTTACCATGCACATTTTGAGCAAAAAGCAGAAGCCGTGAGCGCGTTTTATTATGCAAATGCACTCAGTGAGCTCAAAAATGCCCCTGAAGATGAATTAGTGTGGCGTGCTAGACAGGCCGCAGCGCAACAATTGCCTAAGGTTGATGGGCAATATGCAGTGGCTGCACATGCAAAGTACCTGTTAACGCTTGCCAGAAAGTTAGGTCCTGAATTTTCCCATTTTAAAACCTTACTAGGTATGACTGAGCACCCTCAAGCTTGTGAGATGTTGATACGACATAATTATAAGCAAGGTGAAGTTGAGCTGGTGCGAGAGCAATTAGAGCGCATTTTGCAGGGGGAAAGCGATGAAACATTGATGATCTTCGCGGAAGACTTTTATCAGCGTAAATTTAACCAAAAACGCACTTCTGTACTTACGGATATGCTAAGAAAAAGTCAACCAGCGATCCAAATTGATGAGGCTTTTAAGGGACAAACAGAAGCTGGCGTCATTGCTTATTATAAACGGCATAGCATCGAGGCCTATCATGTTGAAAATGAAATTTGGCTGGCCTTATTTGGATTGACCTTTTGGCAAGAACTCTTTTATCACCCAAAAAGTATCGTTGCTAATGGGTTTTCTAGAACTCCGCTGGCGTTAAAAGAAAATCGCTTTTACAACGAATTTGAGGAGGAGATTGAATGTCGCTTAGCGAGTTTTACAGATACTTCTGCTTGGATGAACTGGCTTCTACGCCAGATGAGCGAACATTACGGAGAAGCTAATCGGTTGTTTAATTGGCATGATAAGATGCTCGACTCAATAAAAATATTATTGTCTTACTTGGCAATTGAGGATGTCAAATCTGTTTTAAGGCTAATGTGTAGTGATTTTCATCTGATGAAATCTGGTTTTCCCGACCTGATGATAGTCGACGAAAAAGCGGGCTTAAGGTTTGAAGAAATCAAGGCACCTGGAGATAGTCTTAGCCGAAGTCAGCTAGTTAACATTTCTAAACTCTTGCAATGCAATATTCCCACGCGACTGCAAACCGTTGAATGGCATATTTGCAAAGAGCAACCTTATGTCGTTGTCGATATTGAAACCACCGGTGGCAACAAGGAGTTTGATCGCATCACCGAGGTAGTCATGGTAAAAGTCGTTAACGGCGAGGTCGTTGCTAAATGGCAATCACTTGTTAATCCGATGCGTCGTATCCCACAAAAAATCACTGAACTGACAGGGATCACTCAGGCAATGGTGAGTGATGCTCCAAGTTTTTTTGAAATTTTGGAGCAAGTTGAGCGGTTTAGCCAAGGTGCTATTTTTGTCGCGCATAATGTGAACTTTGATTATGGCTTTATTCGGCAGGAGTTTGCTCGAGTCGGCCGAGAGTTTACTCGTGCGAAGTTATGTACTGTGCAGTTAGGCCGAAAGTTTGTGCCGGGCCTGCGCTCATATGCGCTAGGGGCATTTTGCCAAGCGATGAATGTACCTTTGGTTAATCATCACCGGGCGATGGATGATGCTTATGCTACAGCTGAAATTTTCATTGAAATCAATACCATAAGACAGGGAAAGTAGCATGTCAGCGGTTCGTTTAATGCATCAGCAGATGGGCCTATTTTGGGGCGCAGGCGTGTGGTTAGGGGCGCTTTGCGTATCTAAGCTACCTTGGCAAGCGGTTATTTCTGCAGCGGTGTTGTTGGTTATTAATTTATTTATATTTGCACTTTTTTGGTGGGATAAGCGCGCTTCAACGCTTGCTCAATCACGCATTCCTGAGCGTAATTTACTACTGTGTGGGTTACTTGGGCTCAATATTATCACACCAGTGGCAATGTATATGCTCAGGCATAAAACCATCAAACCTAGTTTTAATTTTAAGTTGTTGATGGTGCTCATAATGCAGACTATTGTATTCGGTATGCTGTTTATTTGGTTATTTATATAGGCCCTAATAAGCTAATAGAATTTTTTATTGATAAATTTTCTTTATTGACTAATTATCAGTAGGATAATTGGTATCAATGAGAGAACAATAATGAACAAACTAGAGACGTTATTAAGTCAGTATGCCATGTATCATCGCAGCAAAAGAAACATTCTGACTCACTTTTTTGGGATCCCGTTAATTGTCATTGCTGTTGTGGGTATGACTTTTATCCCGCTATTCAGTGTATCAGGAGTGACCATCACCCTTGCCGCGCTGATAGGGGTAGTTTTATGTGGCTATTACCTGATGTTATCCCCCATTTTTGGGCTCATGATGAGCGCCATCATACTGGCTTTTTATTTCTTTGTTCAAACGTTGAATCCGCTCATCGTTAATGCAGGAATAATGACGGTATTGTTTTGGGCTGGTGTTTTCTTTGTAGGTTGGGTGTTACAGTTTATAGGGCATTATTTTGAGGGAAAAAAGCCTGCGTTTGTCGATGATTTGATTGGTTTAGCAATTGGACCACTGTTTGTACTTGTGGAGCTTTTATTCGTATTGGGGCTATGTAAAGAGCTCGAAAACAAAATAGTGAATAATGCTGGAGAGTATAAAGCATAGGCAAATAGTTGGGCCGAAATGCTATTTCTGCCCAACTAACAATATCGCTTAAGTTGTCATGCGAGTTTCTAATTTAGAGCCTTTTATTATCGTGATATCTTGGCAATTCAATCTTACTCGACCACAGCGAGTTTCTAATAAAAAGGTCGCTTCAGGGTAATCTTCGCCACCTGAATCGACAAATTGCTTACGTGCGCGGTGAACCATAATGTTCATATGGTTTGTTTGTACGCCGAGTGCTTTTGCTAAGTCATCGCGGTAAACCCAACCTTGAACATCCGATTCAAGGCCTGCATCTTTATCTTGGATCCGAGTTCTGGCAAGCAGCAACAGTAAGTAGTGATGACTTCTGACGCCTAAATCTAGGTGTTTATCATCAACACTTAGTGTTAGTTGAGTATCTTCTTCGTCTTGACTTACATTGAACTCTAGTGCCATTGGCTTGGCAGCTTTTTGGCATTCAAGGTGTTTAGTTACCGCGATGGTCGTGGCAGAAAAAAACATCCATTGGTCGTTCATCAGCGATACAATACTGCCATCTATTAAGGCTTGTCGATCTGAGGTATTGAGATCTTCTAAAAACCAATAGTTGAGCAATTTATCATAGTAAATGATGTGTTTAGGATCATCTTCACTAGGAAGTAGAAGTTGATTCGTTACTTCTACTACTTTTTGGTTGTTTGACTGAGAAACTAGATATTGACACTCGGTTTGCAAGTTCGCCGCCACAAACGAGTTTTGACCAGGTGCTGCAAAATCAATCTTATCATTTTCGAATAGCTGATACGGCAGGTTCTTGTCGAGCTTTTTATCGTTTATCCAGATGCCGTTTGTACTCACATCTCTGATAAACCATTTGTTTTCATTGAGTTCGATAATGGCGTGATGTCGCGATACTCCCGGCTTGTCTATCAAGGTATCTACACTATATTTATAGCGGCCTACCGTATGATAGCTTTTAAGATAGACTCGTTCGAGTTTCTGTTCGTCGATTAAATAAGCCATAGTTAGTTCCGTATAACTTTGATGAAAATTACATGCTTATACAAAATAGATATCACAATTCAGCAAGGCGTAAATTTCATCTATATCAATGTATAAGTGCCGTGAAGCATACAATTTTATTTCCTTCTACTCAATGATAAAGACCCACGAGGTGGGTCTCGTTGAGGGAAGAATTCACCAGTACTTATCGTACCGGCTTGGTCTAATTTGGAATTACAGTTTTTCTAGTTTGACGCGGAATTCCAATGCCTAAACCAATTGTTTGATATTAGGGTGATAAATCCTAGCAAACATCTTCAGTCTAATTCGTTTGCTTAAATTTAGCTATTACACGGCATTACACTGAGATTACAGGAGTTTTAGACTGCATTGACTTGAATATATTCACTGAATAAACCATATTTTAATTAGAGAGGGGTGAGGTTAGCTCTCATGTGTTCGAGTTTTCGTAATCTCTCTTACTTTTCCAGTTACCTAAAATAATTTCTTACTGCCTTTGCACTGGTTGTTCTTTTTATTTTTAGCTGTGGATTGTTCACAGCAACATAAAAACCAGACTTTCGAAGAGCTTTATAGAAGCAGGAGTATAAAATGGGCCAATACAAAGCGTTAAAAACCGTTAAGTTGGAAGGGGTATTTCAGCTTTGTGATCACTTCGATTCAGAACCTTTAAATATGGACAGTAGTGCGATTAAGGTGGTGACTGACTTTACTCGCAGGCAGCCTCAGGTGATAGCAAAAGACGTCGATATTGATCATGCTTTATACATGATGAAAAATGGCCATGTGCGCTCAAAGCTCGTTGTCGACGAAGATGATAATTTCTTGGGAGTGGTAAACTGTCGCGACCTTACGGGTAGAAAGGTCTTAAGTGTTGCCCAGCGAAAGCAGGTGTCGAGAGAAGATGTGTGCGTTGAAGATGTGATGGTGAGTAAAGAAGAGCTCTACGCTGTTCCCTATGAAATGGTTGCTAAAAGTACAATAGGAGATGTGCTTGAAACCTTACAAAGTTTAGGATTGCAGCACGTTTTATTGGTTGGTTCGGAAGGGCTCAGAGGTATGATCTCAGCTAGTGACATCGCAAGAGCATTGCATATTCCAGTGAGTATTTTGCAAAAACCGACCTCATTCAAAGAAATCTTTGGGGTTGTTAGCGGTAAGGAAGACTTAGCGAATTAGGTTTTATTATAACAGGTCGTGTTGTTTTCACCGGAAAAGTTTAGCGCTTAACAATATGACAACTTGGTAGATCCTGTTCATTCTCCTAGCTCCTAGGTGTGGTTTTTAACAAACCACACCTTCTGAAACCTTATAGGCTTTCGTTTTGTAGGTATTTAATGGCCCCTCTAATTGCTGCCACTTGACCCGCGATACAGTTTTCTGGTGTTGCGTTTTGACCATCAGGGTAAACTTCTGTTGTTGTTACAAAAGCGGCATTTGTCATACCCATACATAAACCTAGTGCAGTACCGTCATAATTAATCACACCGTGCTGTTCTAAATCAACACCGATTAACTGCCCATGGTCATCTGCATCAGCAATCTGTGTTACCGCAGCCACTTCTTCGATAATACGTTTTTGAAATTTAGCTTCCGGTTTTTGTGTATGTCCGACTAAATAGAAACCGTCAGGAATGTTCCAATTGTGATTCTCTTTACCATCTCTTGCTGCCAATGCTGGGCGGAATTCTGAGTTGTCGGAATCTGTGGTTTCGTGTAAATCAACATGACACAGAATATCCGCTGCTTTCTTATTGACAAAGTCTATTGCTGATCGAGACTCAAGCGCTGGACTATCCGCATAAAAAGAGCGATTAGGGTCAATGGCTTCTGGGTTCCAGCGGTTTATCGTTTCATAGCCCCAAGGACTCAAGCAAGGCAAGATAATGAAATTATAAGCCTGTTCATATTGTTGTGCTTCTGATTTGGCAAAAGCAAGAGCACCATGTACACCGCTTGTTTCGTAGCCATGCACGCCACCGGTAACCAGTATGGTCGGTTTGTTTTGCTGCCAGTTTTTTGTTGTTAATGCATATAGAGAATAAGTTTGGTTGGGGTAGTCAAGCTGACCATACTCGGTGACGTCAAAAGTGTGCTTGAGCGCTTCTATTTGAGTTACGACTTCTTCAGAATATGAGCGTTTTATCGATTGGTTTTCTAACCACAATGTTTTTTCTTTGGAAGTCCAAGGTACGCCGAGCGTACCTATAGCATATTGTCTTTGCATAATAACCTCGTTATAAGTTTAGGTTATCTTACTCAATGCCTCGTTTTGAAAGCAACTTTATGAGACTTACTACACGCGAATAAGGATAGGATTAAATGTACCCGAGTAGTTTAAGGCTATGTTGTTGCGCAAGATTGGGTTTGAAAGACCAGATCCTTAGTTCTCCGGTTGTAAGATAAAGTTTGGTGTAACTAAACCATAGTAATCCTTCTACGGAAATTTTTTCCACTTCTTCTGCTGGAATATAGTGCTTTTGACCTAACAAGCTGTGATAAACCACACCTTGATTGCAGATGATTACTCGGCTTTGACCACTGAATATTGCCCATAGCCCTGTAGCAATATAAAACATGATTGCCGCAGATAGCGTTAATTGGACAAACGAAATCATGCTAATTCTTTCAGATACTATTAAAGTATCTAAGATAAGCAAGCTAAGCGCGATAATAGAAAGGGAAATGAAAAATGATAAGTTCATTCCTAATTTTAACTCTTTCATTGTTGTTCCTATTTTTCTTTGATTGATTTTGAGAGTGTGCAAATTATTTCAACAAAATGAATCAATTGTGGAGGTCTAGAACTTTTCTTACTAATTCAAACTTTAAGATTGATGCTTTTTGGGGAGGCTGATTCTTTATTCGTATGTATTGGTGCTTGTGACCAGCATACGTAACCCATTTTAGCGATATAGACCGTAATGTTGAAGGAGTTTGGATGCTTCTTATATTGTGAAAAATAAAATGTAATAAGTTGGACTCGATAGTCCTTTTGACCTTTAACAAGCTTTGGAATGAGGTGTAAATGAACTTGCACTTTTTTAATATGACAAATGGAAAAAGTTAGCATATGTTTAAATATTAGCGTTTTTTGTTCCGTCTTGAAATATCTGTGATCTTAATTTGCAGAAAAGGGTTAAGGAAGAATTATGAAATTTGAACAGCTATTAAACCACTTTGATACTGGTGTTTGCGTCGATCAGATGCAAAAAGAAGCTCTAATTGATATCGCACTATTGTTTATTGGTGTTGACGGTGTCATCAGCGAAAGTGAAAAGCATGTTGTGCGAAAGTGGGCAAAAAGCCTACATTGGAACTCTGCAATCGCATTAGACGATTATATTGAAGACAGCCTGTCAAAGTCTGTTGTTGCGATAAAAAATAATGATATTGAAGCTTATGTGCAACACCGCATGAATAACATTATTGATGAACCGATGCGTAAACTTGCGAAAGATCTAGCCGTGCGTGTTATTGAAGCTGATGGCAATGTGAAACAGGCAGAAAAGGAGGCACTCGCCATTCTTGAGGCGGAACTATAACATTGTTTTATTTGCGAAGTAAGTGGACCTAATTTGTCTAGTAAAATGCTTAGGTCCACTGATATTTAAGAGTAGTTACTGATTAGGCTTTAATGTACGCATACATTAAGTCCTGTTTCACTTTGATTTCTCATGTTTGAGAAAATTGCTGTATTAGGCGCGTTTGCTGCTCGATTTGAGTCAGCAATTCTTGACTTAAAATAAAAGATTTCTCGCCGTGCTCCGTGCCTTTCTCTGCGAGCGTAGTCACGCTGTCAACGTTTATGCTTATCTGTTTTACCACACAACTTTGTTGTTCAATGGCGGCGGCAACACTGCGATTTAAGTCGGCTAGATGCATCACATGGCTTTGAATGGTATCAAGGCTTGAACCGTTATTTTTTGCAAGATCAACACTTTGATTTGATAAGCTATTACTTTTTTGCACTGACTCAACAGCGGAGCTGGAAATATCATTTAGCTCTTTAAGTAATTGCGTGATTTCTTCTGTGGAAGTTTGTGTGCGTTGTGCAAGTGTGCGAACTTCATCTGCTACAACTGAGAATCCTCGCCCATGTTCGCCCGCTCGGGCGGCTTCGATTGCGGCATTTAACGCAAGCAAGTTGGTTTGATCGGCAATAGAGTTGATAACACTAAGGATATTTTGAATTCGATCATTACCGGAGACTAAGCGGTTCACGGCATTGTTCACTTCCATTAAATGCTCATCAAGGTAGTGAATCGAGTCGATGACATCCTTTACTGCGGCTTTACCACGCCCAGCCTGTTGTTCTGAGTTATTAGCCGCATCAGCAGCGTGGTTTACGTTTTCTGAGAGCTCGTCAATCGTTTGTGAAAATTCGTCCATGCAAACGACCATTTCTTTTGCCTCGCTTGTTTGCTGCTTTAGTAGTTCAGCAACAAATTGGCCGCTTTGTGTAGTAAGTTTTGCATTTTCACTTACTCGAACGGACACGTCGTTTACTCTGCCCACCACCGCAGAAATTTTTGCCTTCTGCATTTCAAATGCTAGTGTAATATCAGCAACCCGATCGCGAGATTGACCGTATATCACAGACATTAAATCATTATCAAAAATCGTTTTGGCTTGTGTGAGCAAAGCTTTATATTTAGAGCGAAAACGTGCGGTTAACGCAATTGTGATGAATAGTAGAGTCAAAGGTAGCAGCGTAAACCAATGGTTGTTTAATAGCGATGCTAGAGGCAAAGTTATCGCGATGAAAAGCAATAACATAAATGAGAGGCGAGTGCTGTCATAGCGACTCGTTTTTTGTTGGCTATCAAGAGTGCGATAAGCATTTTCTGCGCGTTTAATTACCTCGGGAGAAGGACAAGTTCTTACAGATTGGTATTCAACTATGTTGCCTCGCTCGTCTTTAATGGGAGTAACAAAAGCGTTTACCCAATAGTAATCCCCATTTTTTGTTGAGTTTTTAACAGGTCCCATCCAAGATTGGCCATTTTGAATGGTAGACCACATATTTCTAAAAGCCGCTTTTGGCATATCCTGATTACGAACTAAGTTGTGGGGCTGACCAAGCATTTCTTCAATGCTAAAGCCTGATATGTCACAAAAAGATTGATTTGCGTATGTAATTCGACTGTCCAGATCCGTTGTTGAAAGCAATACATTGTGCTTGCCTAACTTTATTTCCCTACCCATTATTTTTGACATTTGTTTTTTATCTCGGTAGCTAAAGACAAGGCGAAATATAAATCTAAGACTTTATAGTCAGAAGGTTTTTTTACCCGAATTGCGCTTTAATAACGTGTTTTCTGACCAAGATCAGGTTTATCTTTGGTTACCTCATTCGAGGTTAATTTGATTGTGATGCATCAATAAATTCAACCAGCTTTCATGTTATTGAGTGTAATTAAAGGTGGTATGGAATTCGCTTTAGTTACAATCATTAAGCTGAGATTGCGCTAATGTCGGCAGATTTTTCTTAGCTGATTTACGCGGTCGGTAATTTCTACTTATGTTTGTAATAAAATAGGGGGAGCCACCAGTGAAAAATGCGACACTTTACCGAATGCATACCTCATCGCACATTTGCCCTTTTGGTCTCAGAGCTAAGGATTTGCTTTCACGAGAGGGTTTTTATGTAGACGACAGAATGCTCAAGTCAAGGGAACAGACGGATGAATTTAAAGCCACTCATAACGTTGACACTACACCACAAATATTTATTAACGATGAACGTATTGGTGGCTATGAGGCGCTGCGTCGATATCTAGGTAAGCCGTCACATAAGGAAAAGAAAAACGTATACTGGCCAGTACTTTCGATATTTTTAGTCGCGCTGCTGGTCACATTCGCGATACAATTTCCTGTCAATAATCTTGTGGAATGGGTAATGCCCTTTATTGGGTTTTCCATGCTGTTACTCGCGGTACAAAAGATACGCGATGTTCATAGCTTTACGAACTCCTTTATCACTTACGATTTGTTAGCGATGCGTCACCTAAAATACGCGTATGCTTACCCCTACTTAGAGTTATATGCCGGCGTTTGCATGCTAACAACTTTGCCAGCCATTTATTATGCACCAGTGGCAATATTCATAGGGTTTATAGGCGCAATCTCAGTGTTTAAGGCCGTATATATTGATAAAAGAGTGCTCAAATGTGCATGTGTTGGTGGTGACACTGATGTGCCTTTAGGTTTTATATCATTAACCGAAAATGTGGTTATGTTTGGTGCAGGGTGGCTTATGTTGCTCAGCTATTTTAAGCTAACCTAAAGTTCGAATAAGACCTGCTAGGCACTAAAGGGCTACCAACTGGTAGCCGTCACAACTAGCAACCTAGTGGTGCGCTAAGACCGCCGACTCGACCCTCAATGTCGGTGGCTTTATAGCTTGGCAGGCTAGGTAGGATATTCAGGCCTGCTCTTTGTTCTACTTCGTCAATGGTTACTTCTGTTTTGCAGTAATCAAGGTATCTTCCAGAAGTTTGCTCCATGATAAAAGCAGAAGCCTTCACATTTGAGCCAGCTATTGTGACGACGACCTTAAAATAGCCTGACGGAATAGTGTGAGATTCATCAGCACCAGGCAAGGTAGCAAAGTAATATTCATACAAGGGACCCGTGAACACATAGGCATTTTCGCCCGTTCGCACTAAACTTCTCACTGCATTCTCTAATTTAACCCATGGACCCTGATTAAGGTTTGATGATTGTGGGGTAATGTTCGAGAGATAGTTAGTATCGCTCCAATTGGATGTATTGGAAAACGACGCCAAAGGCACTTGATGACCTCTATCTGTATGGATAGTTGCCCACGCATCGCTGTAGTCACTTGGCTCTAGCGTGTATCTACTTGCAATTTTAGGGTCTGATTTCCAAGTTCTAGAACGGCTTGGTCCGTCAATTGTGCTTGGTGTGACTTTGTATGCTACCCAGTCCGCAAACTTTGTTGCGCGATTATTGCTAAGCACATATATAGGTCGCTCAACGATATCATTACTTGATGGTGTGCCAGTTGGGCAACCGTAGTTGCTACATATGTTGGTGTTTGCATTTGCAGTCGCACTGACTGCAAGCATGAGTATTGCGAATTTCATTTTAATCTCCGTGCTTAATTGAAAGTCACGCAATACTAGGTTGGTTATTTGTCAGTATTATTACCTTAATGTAAATATATTGTGTTTTGTGATTGCTGCTGTTAGTTGAAAACTACTGTGAAAGAGCCGATTTATAAGGCGTTATAGCTATAAAGTATGTTAAGAATCCCTCATTTTCATTTTACTAATTAACTGGAAAATAGAGGTTAGGAGCAGAGCCGACATAATGGAATAGGCACAAATAATCCAAGCCTGAGTAATGCATGCCTTTTGGTCTTGTCACGTAGAGTACTGGAAGTAGAAACTACACTGTTTGAAGTTTAAAGTGAGAGGTTGTGTCGGGAAGAAAACACTTAATAGCCGACATCAGCGATATGTTTTGGTGTTCTTATTTCGCCAAACTCATTTAAGCTGAATTAGCCATCAGAGTTATTCGTTTTTGAAGGCTTTGCCTCTGGCGAGAAATTTTTCTTACATTGTTTTAAGGCGTTGACATTGAAAGGAGTCGCTAGCGATGCTTATTGAGGTGAGCTTCTAGTACGTTAAAGAAAACAAAGTTCATAAGTCTAAACAGGAATAACGAACGAAAATAGGAAAAGTTATATTACTAAGATACTAACACAGCATATTTTACGAACGGAAATGAATGAAGTTAACTTATTGAATAGAGTGTAGAAAAACTGGTCGGCATAGCAGGATTTGAACCTGCGACCCCTGACACCCCATAAAAATTAACCGTGTTCAAACGTGTACAATCGTGAACAAACGTGAACCATCGTGAAGCATCCAAATAAAATCTAACCCATTGCCGTTGCTAATAATTGCACTGTAAATTATACATAGTGAAGCAACGTGAAGAATCGTGAGTTAAAACCAGTTGGTGCGATAACTGTGCGATAAATTTATTGGCTATGTGTTAGGTGTGCGATAAATGGCGTCAATTAAAGCAAAATTAACAGAGTCGGTGCTCAAAAATATTCCACTAGAGATCACCCGAATAACAGATACTGAGCTCTCAGGTTTTTATCTCAATGTTGGTAAGCCTAAAAAAGATGGGAAGCGTTCTTTAGTTTACTACCTTTATTATCGATTAGGTGGCCGAGGTTCAAAAGAAAGGCGTTTAGCATTAGGCCGTGCGCCAGCCTTGAGCGTTGTTAAAGCTCGTGAGCTAGCAAAGCAATACATTGGTGATGTATCGCGCGGTATAGATGTATTCCTTGAGCAAAAGGAAAGAACCAAAGCGCAAAAGCAAGAAGCTGAAGCGCCAACGGTACAAGAATTAGCTACAGAGTTCCTAGAGCGCTATATCAAGGTTAATCGTAAAGACCCTCTAGAAGGTGAGCGTATGTTTGAAAAAGACGTGCTACCAGTGATAGGGGGCGTTAAATTAAAAGACATCACCCGCCGAGACATTTTAAGCAGAGTATTAGACCCAATCACCGACAGGGGAGCAGGTACTCAAGCCAATAAAACCCTTTCGATCCTTAAGCAGATGTTCGACTTTGCCGTTGAGCGTGACCTAATGCAGGGCAATCCTATCAGTACCGCCAAGAAAAAGAACGTTGGCGGTATTGAAAAACCACGAACACGCGCCCTTGAATTTAAAGAGCTGATACAAGTATTCGAGCGCTTACCTAAGCTCGGCGTGAGCACGCAAGTGATCTATGCCCTAAAGTTTATCGCTCTAACTGGTTGCAGGCCGATAGAAGTGACGGGCGCGCAGTGGCAAGAGTTCGACTTTGATAAAATGATTTGGACCATTCCCGCCGAGCGAGTAAAGCAAAACAAAGGCGGGGAGCGAATCCACAAAGTGTCTATCACCCAAAAATTTTGATGGCTACAAAAGCGGAGTTAAAGAGTTGAGAGACTATGTAATAAGTTACTCAAATGGTTACAAAGGTGGACTGAAAAAAGTGCCAAACTCAGAAGTCTCTTTTTTCAATCACAAAAAGAAAATAATAAAGCTCGCTAAAAATTTGGCATTGATGTTGCTAATTTACCCAAAGGTGACTTTTTTTCCGTTGAGAGTGATTTCTTCAAATTGCTAGACGTGATAACCACAACATTCACAAATGAGCGAGAGGTTCAGAGAGCGCGTTTTCTGATGCATAAAGTTGATATTCACTACAGATAATGAGTAGTAATCTCAGCTCTAAGATGCCCCACCCCTTGCGAAACGGTTTCTAGGGCGTTTATATTTAAAGCTAAAACCATTTATAGTTGAACAGTTGATCTGAAGGAGTATTTACAGTTGAAAAAAGTTAGGGTGAGTAGGAGCATTAAATAAAGAGTAATCGCATTTTCAACCACCAATATTCTATAATTGAAAATAGTTTTATTTACTATCGGTTACTATGGTAATTTACTTGAGCTTTAGGTTTTAAAGTCGAATTTAATTATTAAAAAATTTATTGCTCAGAAAGACAGGGTTTGGTGTACATGTTCTAAATCTAAGATGTACACCAACTCCATTAATTAACTTTTTTCTTGCATATCTTTGTACATAGCTGAAAAGTTGACGCTTGGAAGCATTATAGGGTCATACCCTGCATTGAGTAAAAGCGTACTTACAAAGGCTCTCATATACGGAAAAGCTATTGCAGGTGCATTTACGTATGGAAAGTGAGATTTTATAAACTCATCGTCAAGTTCTCTATCTAGCTTAAAAGTTGATTCATACTCAAGCAACAGTAAGTGTGAATTTTTAACTTTTAACCTTAAGGCAAAAAAGATATTAAATTTATCAGATGTTTGTTCTGAAAAATTCGGCTCATAGTGAAATCCAAATTTATCGATTTCATCAAAGCCTTCAACTTGATCCTTATCAAGTAGGTTTATTTCTTTTGCCTTGTTAGTATATAGTTGAATGTTCATTTTTAAGCCGCTAAAGAGTTACCATAATCGTCATCATTACAAGCTGTAGCAATTTTGCTTGAACTATCCTCTAAGTAAGTAACTTCGAGAATAATAATCTCACGATAAATGTCATTACGAAATTTTTCAAAATTGAATTTGTTGAAGGATTGTTTCCAATATTCATTTGAATGAGGTTTTTTTACATCACACAGAAAGTCGTGAGCTAATGGGCCAACAGACTCATAGCTTTGAAGTTCATTGTATAGCTCTTCAGCAGAAACTTTAGATAGCTCTTCTTGAAGTAAAAGTACACGTTCTTGTAAGCTTAACATATTAATCTCCTTCATGCTGTAGGCATTTTTTCTGCGAAATCAGATGGTTCAATGAAACCATTTAAGAAAATACGGTCTTTTGCTTCCTCGAAAACGCAAAGTTGCTGTGGTGTGACCAAACCTAACTTTGATCTATTAATTTTTGGATCAACAAAATCAATTTGTTCTTCTCTTCTTCCATCCTGAGCTCTGACGCCTAGATATGGAAATATTTCTTTCGAGCACCTTAACTTACTTAAGATTTGATTAACAGTAACACTTTTACGTATCTCTTCTTTATCAAGTTTAGCAAGGATTGTATCTTTTAGTTGGATAAATTCTAATTGGTGCTGAACGTTACCTACTAAATCTAGTACTTCTTTTTTAAAGCATAAATTTATATTGAACTGACCTATAACTCTTCTATTAGAAACTCCCCACTTTTTTGCCCAATAGTCCGAGTCAGTCCAAAAGTAGTAGCCCTGAGTTAGCCATTGATTAGCACCATTGCCACTTCGGAAGGGTATATTATCGACAATGTAATCGAATCCATTCTCTAATTTGCAAGTGTGGTAGCCAACGTGAGCAGTCATTTCCATATTTCTTATATTGATTGTTTTATATAATTTAAACAAGGCAATTGTACATACCAGCTCAGACTCTAGCAACATTTAATTAAATAGTAGCAATTAGTTATGAACATTCACTGAAGGTATACCTTAGTTATCTCTTTTCTAAAATGCCCCATCTCTTGTGACACGGTCTCTAAGGCCGTTTCATACTTATAGCCCAAGCTTTTAAGCTCAACCATCCGCTCTTGTGCATAACTATGCCTGAGGCCATGTGCGCCTGTAGAGAACAGCAAAGTGCGGTTTGAGGCTTTAGAGAAAGAATCAGACCATTTTTTACCGCCAGCAATATTGTATCGCTGAGAATAGTTAATCTCTCTGTCTACAACCGTGATTGGTTGAGCTAAACGCTGTTGCTCGAGCTGAGCGGCAAGGGTATTGGGAATAAGCACATGACGAATCAATCCTCCTTTACCAACTACAGTGTAAAGTTCACCATCTCGGCCTTGCCATTTTGAGTCTAGAGCAGGGCGTTTGTCTGGACTTCGCTCACTAGCTTTGGCAAGCGTCAGTAACTCATGGGCGCGCAGGCCGGCGGCAAAGGCGATTTGTGTAGCGAGTTGATGCTTTGCTGTTTGCCGATGTGAAATAGCTCTGGCTTGATCTGCAGTGTAAGCCCGAGAACGCTTGATTTCTTCTGAACATGACTTAACTCGATAGAGTGTTTCTTTTGGCTGTAGCTTACCGTTTAGTTGCATCATAGCTTGTATTGCTTGACGCTCCATATCTAGGGTTTTTTGGCCGACAATTTCAGCTCGGTAGTCAAGATAAATTCGGGCTTGTTCAATACTCATAGATTGAATGCCGTTTATACCAATATCCTTTGACCAGCTGGCAACCGTTTTTAGTGCCTATTCGTAGTTTCTAGCTGTGCCTAAAAAGCGTATATGTTTTGCTTTGGTAAGCCCTTTGATAACGTTTTTAGCTTGTGTACTGGGCTTGGCAAGTTTAGGCATTTTTATCGAGCCACCGCTTCACGGTCGTCCACTGTACAACGATACCTCTCATGGCAAGCCAGCGTTGTAACTCAGCTTTAGTTGCACCCGCGTCATATAGCTTACAAAGTTGAGTGCGATGCTTATCAAGCTTGAATGGTTTATGTCGTTTACCAGCCCGTAGTTTTGTTTGCGCTTTCAATAAAGCGACTTCAGTATTGGGGTTAAAAGTCATGCTTGTTCCTTGGTTGTAAGATTAACTGGCAACACAGTTGCTCAGCGGCACTAAAGCCTATTCGCCCTAGTTAAGCGCAACAGCGCAAGGCTCGGACTGATCTCGCCTAAAATAAAAACCTCAGATACGTGGAAGCGGCAGCAACTAAGCGCCGAATTTGAAAAGCGCCATAAATGTGGCGCGGCATGACATAAATATTAAAACAGTGAGGGTCCTCACTACGTGTCGTCGGCAGCTGAACAGCGCCGTTTTTCTTCAATGCCCAAAGGGCTAAATCAAGTTTAGGTTAGCGTTAAATAAGGTCGCTTTCAATCTGCAAATAAAAATCTGCGTATAGGCTCAGCAAAACCAAGCCCCCCGCTATGAAGCGAGCGATTTATCGCTTCGACATAGCGGGGGGCGTAGCCCCTTGTAAAAGAGGAAGAAATTGCTCATGATGCCTTAGTTAAAAAGGGCTTGGTTTTTGGTAATCTTGCAGTTGAGTTCAAAGGGGCATAGGCTTAGATAGGTATAGATCATTGGAGTGTAAGTATGGGTCCCGTAATCGTCAGTAACTTACTCATTCTGGGTGTTGTTTTGTTTTTTTATTTGCTGTTTAGAGTTGTGAAACAAGAAGAGAAAAAATATAAATAATACCGAAGTACCCTAGCTTCTCTATTTTTTAGTGCTTATCTTTGACTGTTTCTTCAGGGCCAGTATTTCAAAAAATTTTAGACCAAGCCTACGTGTAGCTTCACATCAATATTGCAACAACTTTATTATAGTGTTAATGTAATTCTACGGTGGCGCATCGCCATTCTGCTCTTGACTAATTGTTTTTGATAGTAACCGTTATCTGTTCTAGATGACAGTTTTAGATAGTTTTCTATACTAAAACAACAGGGGCTGCCCTCCAGCATTGCCTGAGCCGGCAAGCGACTGCAGCCACAATGGTAAGCCTGGCAGGTTGGCATTTAGGTATTCATTTATCAATAGGTTAGTTTTTTTGAGCAGCTGAATGTTGATTCCTATTGTATGGATAGCCAGGCTTACATCATCAAAAGGACCATTGTGACAAGTAAATACGAATATCACGTAAGAAAAAGAACCAACCGGTCTATACCCTCTATAAAAAGCTTGAAAAGAGCCTTAAGTATTTCTGATACTGAGATAGATTCGTTTTATGAATTGATTAAAGAAGGAAAAGCTTATAAAAGAGTTCTTGGCCATCTAAAAAGTTCGGGCGATGAAAGGCTTGTTTACGATCCCCATCCACTTGTACGGAAAATACAGCGCTTAATTAATTCCAGAGTTTTTAATCCAAGAAAACCAAAGGAAGGTTTGATTGTTTGGCCTCCTTATCTATACGGTTCCGTTCCTAATACAGTTAAAGTAATAAAAGGTAAGGTTGAAGTAACTTCGAGAGACTATATATCTTGTGCCAAGAATCACTGCCTTACGAAAAGTATACTTAAGATTGATATCAAAGACTTTTACGAAAATATACACAAAAGTGATGTTTTTGATATATTCAGCAAGGTACTTAAATACCCAGATGATGTATCTACTCTATTGGCAGACTTCTGTACTTATAAGGACAAAATACCTCAAGGAGGGTTGACTTCAAGTTTCATTGCGTCTGCTGTTCTTCATGATGTGGAGCCTAAATTAGTTCAAAGACTACACAAAAAAAAGTTAATTTATACTCGGCTAGCTGATGATATTACAGTATCTAGCTTCACAAATAATTACGATTTTAATCTATGTATCAGTTTGATTAAGGAAATGCTAATTAGCAAGGACTTACCTATTAATGAAGATAAACTTGTAATTTCAAATCACTCAAACTCTGCAACATTAGTACACGGATTAAGAGTTAACTTTAAAGAGCCAAGACTCCCTGAAGATGAAATTTCTAAAATAAGAGCTTCTGTGCGAAGTTTGGAAAAACTTGCTCAAGATTCTAAATATAGAACTAGCAGGGATTACCGTAGAAGCCATTCAATATGTATGGGGAGGGTGAATAGAATGCAGAGTATTGGCCATAACAAAGCTAGACAATTAATGGTCAGAGTTTTAAAAATTCTACCACTCCCTTCATATCAAGATATCATCACCTCACATAAACTTGTGTACAAGTTGGAAAAAAGCTTTAAAAAGGATAAATGTGAGTACTTTTATAAAAGGCTTTATAACCTTGCTCAATATGAACTAAACATCCTTCAAAGAAGCTTTTCACGGGAAGCTCATGAATTAAGGAATAGGTTAAAAAGAGTGAAGCCAAATGAAGTCTAATTTAGTGAAAGAACCTTTAAAAGTTGCTAAGTTTTTAATTTTATTATATTTAGCTTTGGTTGTGGTCATTTTCTTTTGGTTGTTTTTAGGTATTTACTCGGAAAACGCTTTTTACGATAAGTCAACTTGTTTCAGTTACAGCTGTTTAAAGTCTTTCGGTTTAAGCTTTAAATCTGCTATAGGTTTTTTGGAGTTGTCACTTAAGTTGCTGTTAACCTCAGTCACTATTTTTAGCATTTACTATGCTTTAAAAAATTATATAAGTGCTACCAAAGCAGCTAAAACAACAATCCATCTAACTAATTTAAATACGTTTAAAGACTATTTGATGGCAGAAACAAAGTATGAAAATATTTTTAATATCAAAAGAGTAGATGTTCTTAAGTGGTATAACATTATTTACCCAGAATCTAGGCTAGGTGAATTGTATGTCTCAAATGATTACAAAGAGAAAATAAAAAAAATAAACAACTTGATAGATAAATCTAATGGGTGTTTCTCAGGCGAATCTGAAGAGAAAACTCTCTTTGATTATAAAAAGCATCAAACAGATATGATCAATGCTCTTAAAACTATAGGAATTACCTTGTCCCGTTCGCCAAGAAATAACTTTAGAGATGCTGAAAAATCTGTGTTTGACTTGATAAACAAGATAAATAAAGAGTTTTGTGGTAGTAACAATGTTGGTCTTATAAAACCCCAGTTATACAGATAAGAATTATATTTTAACTTTCTAATAAGTCCTAACGAATTAAGAAGGTGTCAGTTTTCTTATTCAATGAGATTAGTCATAGAAATTTTTTTTAAAGTATTTACTTTTTTATAACTGAAAGGTTGAAAACCACTTTACTTTTAGCTAATCATACCTTAGCCTAAATGGACTGGTTAAATCCAGTGCCAAAAAAGGCGCTTCTAGCAAGCTGCCTGTTACACGTAACGAGGAAACAAACGGCTTTTCATAAGCACGGTTGATACGTTTTTAACAGGTTTGGTTAGTTAGGAGGGCTCATGTCCACATTTATTACCACAAAAGAAGCTGCAAAGTTTTTAAATTGCTCACCGCAGCATCTATACAATATCCGAAATAGACGCAAAGCTGCCCTTATGCAAGGTGATTCTGATCTTGCTAAAAAGGCTGCCCCAGAGGCGATCAAAATAGGCGGGAAATTACTTTTTGAAGAGTCTGCGCTTGAAGCGTGGCTAAGAAAGTATGGCGACGTTGCTTAACTTGCGAATACGGCAGGCGTAAGCGACCAAACTATCCGCCTGCCGTGTTGAATGTACTCCAACACGGATATTTTATGACAAATATTGCAGAACAGCTAGTTCCTAGTAAGCCTTTGTGTATACAGGAACAGTTAACTCAAAGACTCCACAGAACCACACCACCAAGAACACTCTGTACTAATGACGATATAACAATGGGTCGTTATCGTTATGGTGAAATAGCTTTAGGTGATTATCTTCATGTTCAAGTGAATCCAAAAGCTATTCAATATTGGCTGATTTTCGATATCGATGATGAATCAGCGTTTTCTTGGGAAGACAATCTACTCCCAGCTCCAAATATAATTGTTAGTGGCCCATCTATATGTAAATTTGGCAGGGCAGGGGAGCAAGGAGGTGCGCATCTGCTTTATGCTATTCAAGGCGTCACAACAAGCCTTAAAGGCATGCGCAAGCCTATCGCGTTTCTGAAGTATGTAAACCAAGCTATGCGAATCAAACTTGGAGCAGATGAGTGCTATACAGGACCTTTATGTAAAAACCCGCTTCATTCTCATTGGAAAACGACTTTCTTACATGCGCATGAGTACAGTCTCAACGAACTAAATGACTTTTTGCACAAGCCAAAGAAAGAATTTGGCAATGAGTTTGATTGGGGGGAAGTAGCCAACTCTCGTAATTGCTATTTGTTTCATCAGCTACGTTTCATTGCTTACAAGAGGATAAACTACGCCCGAGAAAACTGGCTATTTGAGGACTGGCACAAACACTTGTTTGAGGTTGCTGAAAGCTTAAATAACTTTGAAGGTTTTGGCTTAGCAAAGGAGTACCCTCTGAAGTACGAAGAACTGCAGTCGATTACTCAAAGCGTAGCATCTTGGACTTGGCAAAAGTACTTTCCTAACCACAATCGAGGGGCTGCAGGAACTTGGTTATATCAAATCCCCATTCAATCCAAAGCACTCGCTCATCGTCAAGGTGCGAGGTATACACACCAGAAAAGGCGTGAGCAATCTGAAACGTCAATAAAACGAGCTGTCAGTAAGTTATTAGCCACAGGCTGCAAAATTACTCAGAGGAGTATTGCGCTTGAAACAAGATTGACACGGCAAACAGTCGCGAAATACAAACAGCTAATTGAAGATGTTAAAAATGCTTCCCTTCAGGGTAATAGGGGGTAAGGGGGGAAAGCTAGAGAGTAAATGTAGTATCCGTGTAGCTGTTAATATAGAAGTAGAGCAAGCTACACATATGCTACATATAAATGAAGTTAACTGAATTAAGTTGCTACATTACTTTATGTGAGCTTAGTTAACTTATTGAATAGAGTGTAGAAAAGCTGGTCGGCATAGCAGGATTTGAACCTGCGACCCCTGACACCCCATGACAGTGCGCTACCAAGCTGCGCTATATGCCGACTTGTGCTTTACTATACGGATTTTTTTTTGAAAGGCAATAAGTGGTTGGTTTGTTTGGACATTAAATGAACTCAAGGGCGTATTTTTGTGTTCTTCGTCATTAATCCTGAGTTTTATAAGAAGAAAGCGCACTAAAAATAAGCTCTAGTGCGCTGTATTGGTCTATTTAGTCCAAATGCCTTTTGGTAGTGTTTTTTCTACTTCAGGGTTGGTACTAGGATCAAACTCTGGGGTTACGCCAGCTTTAAGCTGCTTTTTATAATCGTTGGCAAGCCATAGCACGACTTTGCGAAGCATAAAGAGTGCAACCACGTTTACTACAGCCATTAAGCCCATTGAAATATCAGCGAGTGTCCAAACCAGTCCAAGTTCGCTTACCGCACCAAACATTACCATACCTAATACACAAGCTCTAAATACCATCATGCCTTTCTTTGAATGGTGATCTAAAAACAGTAGGTTGGTTTCTGCATAACTATAGTTGGCAACAATGGAAGTAAAAGCAAAAAATAGAATAGCCACTGCAACGAAAACTGCGCCCCATTCTCCTACATGATGAACCAATGCAGATTGTGTTAATTCAATGCCAGTTAAACCTGAGTTTGGCTCGAGCTGACCAGATAAAAGAATAAGCGAAGCGGTCGCGGTACAGATCACTATGGTATCTACAAATACACCTAGCATTTGTACATAACCCTGTGATGCTGGATGGTTTGGATTTGGTGTTGCACTAGCAGCAGCGTTTGCAGCGCTACCCATACCCGCTTCATTTGAGAATAAGCCGCGCTTGATCCCTTGAAGCATCGCTTGCATTACGGCGTAGCCAATAGCACCAGCACCCGCTTGTTCAATACCCATTGCACTTTTTACTATTAACATAAATATATCTGGCAGCTGCGCAAAGTTCACAGCACAGACGTAAAGTGCAAGTATAAGATAAGCAACGGCCATAAAAGGCACGACAAGTTCGGCAAAGCGTGCAATAGTTTTTAAACCACCGAAGATGATAATCCCTGAAGCTGCTACTAACGCAATACCCATCACATATTTAGGCACATCAAAGGCAACGTTAAATGCTGCAGCAATGGAGTTGGCTTGCACCGCATTAAAGACGAAACCAAATGCAAGGATAAGGCAAAGTGAGAATAACACCCCCATCCACTTACGTTTTAAACCTAGCTCCATATAATAAGCTGGGCCACCACGGAAGTTTCCGTCATCATCTTTTGTCTTATATAGCTGCGCTAAGCAACTTTCAGCAAAACTGGTCGCCATACCAATCAAGGCAATGAGCCACATCCATAATATAGCACCAGGACCGCCCAAATAGAGCGCGACACCAACACCTGCCATATTACCGGTACCAACCCGTGCGGCGAGTGAAGTACAGAATGCTTGAAAAGAGGAGATACCATCTTCAGCACCTTCGCGGCTTTGCATCATTACCTTCACCATATATGGGAATTGAGTGAATTGAATAAAGCCAAGCCTAATTGTGAAGAATACACCTGCAGCTATTAAGAGGTAGATAAGTAGATGGCCCCATAAAAGACCACTTATCGAGTTTAAGATATCAGCCATGTATTTAGCCTTTTTCTAAGAACGAGTAAATAATGGGGCGGTAATCTACCACAAAGAAAAGCAAAAGCCGAAATTCCTATGGGTTATCCACAGAAAATGTGGATAAGTTGTTAGGATTCGGTGGGCTAAAAAGCATTTGAAAAATAAATAGAAAAAACCGAAAAAAAGGGTTGCACTTAAATCGGATCTCCCTATAATGCGCATCCACCGACACGGAGCACAACGCCGAAAAGCAAAGCAGCAACGAGTTAGCGTCAAGTAAAACTTAAGTTCGAAGCTTCTTCTCAAGAAATTCAAAATTAAGTGTTGACAAAAAATTGGGAATGCTTAGAATGCACACCCCTCGAAACAACGAAATGTTTCGAAACGTTCTTTAAAAATATGAAGCAATCATCTGTGTGGGCACTCGTACAGGTTGAGTTCTAACAGCAGGTTCTAGTTCGCTAGATGACGCAAACAAATTTAGAGTCTCAATTGTAACTGAGTGACTATATAGTCAATTCGTTTTGATTTTACTTTTTTGAAAAGTAGAAACAAACAATCAGAATTCA